>NZ_JCACKS010000220.1:0-5457 GCF_059505505.1 Pelatocladus sp.
AACTTCTATTGACGTTCTTTTACCACAAAATATACTATTTTGGAGATGTTTAGTAGAGATCAGTGGGACGTCTACAAATGTCCAGTTTCTCAGTGGTTTGTTTACTCAAGTTTACCCAGGCTCAACAGGAAATGGGGGAGACTTGACGATTAAAACTCAAAAGCTATTTGTACAGGATGGAGCGCGGGTCAGCGCTGGCACTTTTGGTGCAGGTAATAGTGGGAAATTGAATGTCACTGCTGAAACCATAGAACTGATTGGTACTACCCCTAATGGTCAGTTTCCTAGTGGTTTATTTGCTCAAGCAGAACAATACTCAGCAGAACAATACTCAACAGGAAATGCAGGAGACTTGACGATTAACACTCAAAAGCTATTTGTACGCGATGGAGCATGGGTTAGTGCTAGCACTTTTGGTAGAGGTAAGGGCGGGAATTTGAATGTCACTGCTGAAACTATAGAACTGATTGGTACCAGCCTTAATGGTCAATTGCTCAGTAGTTTGTTTGCTCAAGCTGCACAAGGCTTAACAGGAAATGCAGGAGATTTGACGATTAAAACTCAAAAGCTATTCGTACGCGATGGAGCACAAGTTGGTGCTAGCACTTTTGGTGCAGGTAATAGTGGGAATTTGAATGTCACTGCTGAGACTATAGAACTTATTGGTACTAGTGCTAATGGTCAGTTTCGTAGTGGTCTATTTGCTCAAGCTAACCCAGGCTCAAGAGGAAATGCAGGAGACTTGACGATTAACACTCAAAAGTTATTCGTACGCGATGGAGCAAAAGTTAGTGCTAGCACTTTTGGTGCAGGTAATAGTGGGAAGTTGAATGTCACTGCTGAAACTATAGAACTTATTGGTACCACCCCTAATGGTCAGTTGCCTAGTGGTTTGTTTGCTCAAGCTGAACAATACTCAACAGGAAATGCAGGAGACTTAACCATTAACACTCAAAAGCTATTTGTACGCGATGGAGCAGGAGTATTTGTCAGAAGTTTAGGAACAGGTAATGCAGGTAATTTGAAAGTAACCGCTCGCTTTATCAAGTTAGACAATCAGGGAAGCCTTACTGCTAGCACCAGTTCAGGTGACGGTGGCAATATTACTCTGAGTGTCCAGGACTACTTATTCATGCGCCGCAATAGTAACATTTCCGCTTCCGGGGGAAACAATGGCGGTAACATATTTATCAACAACAACCCAGGTTATCGAGGCTTTGTGATTGCTACACCTGTGCAAAACAGCGATATCACCGCTAATGCATCTACAGGTCAGGGAGGTAAGGTAATTATCAATTCTTATGGTATTTTCGGGTTTGTACCCCGTAGTCGAGAAGACAGCGAACTGCGTTCTAATGGCTTTGATCCAAGTAAACTACCTACCAATGACATCACAGCTATTTCGCAACAAAGTCCGACTTTGAGTGGCACTGTAGAAATTAATACTCTAGATGTTGACCCCAGTCAGGGATTACTCGAATTACCAGATAACCCCACAGACCCAAGTAGTCAAATTGCCCAAAACCCTTGTCAACAAGGTGCTGGCAGCTCATTTATCATCACCGGACGAGGTGGTTTGCCATCTAGCCCAAATGATGGCTTTAGCAGTGATAATGTTCGCATTGATTTAGTCAATCCATCTACTAGTAGCAGCAGTTCCCAAAATTCAACTATCAACCAACCCACAACCCAACCCACAGCTAAGAAAATTATCCCCGCCCAAGGTTGGATATTTAACGACAAAGGTGAGGTAGTGCTAACAGCCTATGACCCCACAACCACCACTGCTCAACGCACTTCTAAACCAACTGCGGCTTGTCCTGCTCCTTTTTAAGTCAACGTCACTTCGATGGATTTCATTAGTCCAACATCCCACTCTCAAAAAAATTACTGGCTCATAGCAAAAATCCACTTCAAGTGGGTTGAAGGAGTTATTCATTCAGTTACAGGACTTACACAAGTGTCACAACAAATAAAAATTTTTTGCTTGTAGTAAGGGCTTTAGCCCCAATACTGCTCGGATAAGACAAATCGATTGACATTTAAAACCTGTAGAGACGTTGCAGTGCAACGTCTCTACATGCCCAAAATTACGACGACAAATCCTTAACCGAGCAGTATTGGCTTTAGCCCTTATTTTGAGGACTAAAGTCCACCCTTCAGGAAGCCGCTCTTACGAGCGTCTACACTACGAACTTCAATAATATGCCAGTTGCGTAAATCCTAAGTTAAAAGGGCTTTCCCCCTTGGTGTCTTCGTGCCTTGGTGGTTCAACAGTCAAAACAAGTAAAAAGTAAAAAGTCACCAAGAAAAATACATTACACCTTGAAAGGTCTAGTCCTAAAATCTTTAAGCGATCGCATTCCTAAAGTTCTTGTAATCAGTCAGTAGTAGAGTTACTTTTTTTTGATAGTCATAATTTAAACATTCGCCTAATCACAAGAACCGATGGTCAGCTCTACCCTGATTGCTACAATCTATGTCAACCCGATAACGGGGAATGATGCTAATACTGGGTCACGCTTAGTTCCATATAAAACCCTTACCCGTGCTTTAAAAGTAGCCAAAACTGCAACAATTATTCAGCTTACACCAGGTAATTACAGCAGTGCTAATGGTGAGATTTTTCCACTGACTATCCCAGCTGGGGTAATGGTGGTGGGTAACGAAGCCACAAAAGGTCAAGGTATCGTTATTTCTGGAAGTGGAGAGTATCAAAGCGAAAGTTTTGGATTGCAAAACATCACACTGCTATTACTCGATAATGCCAGTCTCATGGGTGTGAGTGTAACTAACTCGCTCGCCAAAGGTACTGGTATCTGGATTGAATCTACAGCACCAACTTTAGCTAATAATAGCTTGATTAAGTGTGGACGAGAAGGCGTATTTGTTAGTGGTACAGCCAAACCAGCGATTCTCGACAATGTATTTGCCGAAAATGGTGCTTCTGGGTTGGTAATAGCACGTAATAGTAAAGGAGAAGTGCTGCGGAATGTTGTCCAAAAAAATGCCATTGGTATCGCCATCAGTGATTTTGCCGCTCCCTTAATTGCAAATAACAAACTATCAGAAAATCAGACTGCGATCGCTCTATCTCGTGATGCACGACCAGTACTACGCCAAAATGTCATCGAAAAAAATTCCCAAGGCGGTTTGTTAGTAAACGGTAACGCGATCCCCGATTTGGGTAGCACACAAGATCCTGCTGGTAATATATTTCGCGGCAATTCTGGTTTTGATGTGCAAAATGCCACATCAGCAAAATTAGTTTCGGCTGGAAACCTGTTAAATCCTGTGGGGATCAAGGGATTAGTAGAGTTGAGTGCAACTGTTGAAAGCACTGCCAAACCAACACCTGTAAACACGAGTTTTTCTGACATGTCAGGACATTGGGCAGTTGCTTTTGTAGAAGCTTTACTAAATAAAGGCTTAATTAGTGGCTTTGGTGATGGTACGTTTAAGCCAGAAGCCCCAATCAATCGCGCTCAATATGCTGCTGTGATTGCTAAAACTTTTGAACTACCTCTAAAGAATAAATATAGTAAATTCACTGATATTAAATCAGATTTCTGGGCAGCCCCAGCCATAGAAAAAGCTGCTAGTATGGGGTTCATAAGCGGTTTTCCAGATAGTACATTTCGACCAGGACAAAATTTAACAAAAATTCAAGCCATCGTATCGCTAGTAAATGGGTTACAACTAAGTGGTGCTAATCCTAATGTGTTAACCGTGTATCGCGATCGCGCTCAAATACCCAGTTATGCAACTGAGGCTGTGGCCATTGCTACTCAGAAACTACTAGTGGTAAACTATCCGCAAACGGAAATACTCGAACCTTTGCGGGACATCACTCGTGCTGAGGTAGTAGCGTTAATTTATCAAGCGTTGGTGAGTAGCGGTAAGCAAAAACCAATAATTTCTCCTTACATTGTCAATCCAGATGCCGATATTCCCTCATTTACAGATCTTAGGGGACACTGGGCAGAAGGATTTATTCGGGCATTAGTGAGTATGAATTTAACCCGTGGTTTTGCTGATGGTAGCTACCAACCAAATCAACTAATGACTCGCGCTCAGTATGCTGCTTTAATAGCAGCAGCTTTTAACCCCACTGCTAAACGTTCAGCACCAGAGTTTAGTGATGTACCCAAGAATTTTTGGGCTTACAAAGCCATTCAACAAGCAGCACAGGGCGGGTTTGTGGGTGGTTTTAATGATCGCACCTTCCGCCCTGTGCAAAATGTGCAACGATTACAGGTGATTGTTTCTTTGGTCAATGGACTTAGTTTACCAGCAGCTAATGCTGATGTATTATCTGGGTTTAGCGATCGCAATAGCATTCCCGATTATGCCCGTACCGCAGTTGCAACCGCGACGTTGCAAAAAATCATAGTTAACTACCCAGATACTAAACAAATTGCACCCACAAAAGAAGCAACACGGGCAGAAGTAGCGGCAATGGTATACCAAGCATTAGTTGCGATCGGGCGATCTCCAAAGGTTAATTCACCATATATTGTTTCTCCTTTTGCAGTGGGGAAAGAGTAGAATGAGAGACACTCTTTTATTATTGAACGATCCCCCATTACCCCTTCGCCCCTAATCCCCAAAGGGGGCCCCGAGTTCACCTCCAGGGGTCCCACCTGCCCCAATCCCCAATCCCCGATCCCCTAACAGCTAGCCATATGCAACGGGAGCAAGATTTAGCCCTATTGCCTCAAACCGAAATACCACCTTTTACACCAAGTTTGGGAACATCTGCCGACTTGGCAATAGCCTTATTGATTCACTATAGTTTTGAACTCAGTGGTTATCAGGCCAGTGAACTAGTTCATCGTTGGCAACAGCAATACTCTGATAGTTGGTTACATATGGCAGTGATTGAAGCACTGTATCAGGGGCGTTATAAAGCGATATCAGTACAGCAAATATTAACACTTTGGCAACGACGGGGGCAGGCTGTCTTTCATTTCAATATGGAATTTGAGCGTCTAATTTGCAGCAAGTTCCCCGAAAGCTTAACTTCAGTACCAACATGGTCTCAATTTTCTTCTTACCACAACCCTCGTCTCGATGAAGTGAAAAAAGAAAACGTGGGGACAGGGGGACACAAAGACGCGGGGACGCGAGGACACGGAGGACAAGGAGGACAAGGAGGACAAGGAGGACACGGAGGACAAGGAGGACAAGGGGACATGGGGACACAGGGACATGAAGACACGGAGAGATATCTTAATAATTTCTCCGCGTCTCCCACTCACAGCGTCACCGCGTCTTCTTCCCTCCCCGCCACTCCTACTCCTAAACCACAACGAAAGCTACTTCCAGCTACTGTCAATCATTCTCCAATTGAGCAATTTACTCCCCAAACGAGCGATCGCTCTCAGTCATTTACCTCAAAACTGAAAGCGATGTCTAATGACAATTTATAAGAATGTTGGTTGAAAACCCTTATTT
>NZ_JCACKS010000220.1:5557-23533 GCF_059505505.1 Pelatocladus sp.
TAGATTTTAGATTTTAGATTTTAGATTTTAGATTTTAGATTTTAGATTTTAGATTTTAGATTGAAATATAGGATTCCTATTTGATTTTTGAACAAAACTCAGTACACATCTAGCTTCCTTTTTTTCTTTCTTTCCCTATTGCCTATTGCCTATTGCCTATTGCCTGCCTCCACGAGTAAATTCATTAATCAAATCGGATTGCTATATCTACGTTAGTAATAATTAAGTCTTTTATATAACAGGGGCGACATAAAAGCACCCTGGTTGAAGTCGCCCTTCAAACAAAGGTAGCTATAGATCAACCATTAAACCGTGAATACGCTGGTACTCACGTATCATAACGGCATTTTTTGACTCTATTTGAGAAAGAACAGAGTCGGGAAACTCAGTCGGTGTATAACGAGGCTGATACCAACTTTGACTTTCAAAGTAACTCTGTAGCTTTTGCTCTTTAAAACGACGACCGTGACGGGCATAGATTTCATTACGCATCAGCGTTAATTCCTTCCCATTACGACCCTTGAGATCTGCCGAGGTGAGCAATCGCTGTTGGAATAAAGGCTTTGATGTTGCAGCCAAGACCTGAGATTGAGGTAGTGGCGATTCAGTTTGATTGTGATTAGCCTGATTCTTAGGTGGTTGTGAAGTAGCCTTTGATTTAATCAGTTTAGGAAGAGATTTAGACAGTGGAGATTCAGTTTTATTCAAACTAGCTTTTTTGGCTGGTTGTGAAGTCGCCTGCGGTTCGTTCTCCTCAGACGGCTCAAGTGCTGTAAAGCTCGACTCTGGAAGTTCAATTTCAGGTTTACTGATGTTTATTTTTTCTAAAGCATTGGTGCTGTATACAGAAATATTACTAGCATATTTCTGTACTGATTTATGCTGCTTAGTATTAGCTGAGGCAAATTGATCTGATATAACAGACCAACAAGAAGCTCCTCCAACAGCAAATCCTCCAGCAAACATCATTGAAGCTAGCTTTACCTTAGAACTTAAGCCTACAGATGATGACCGACTGGGCATTTTTGTTTGTAACCTGGAATTTGGTGAAGATGTCCGGGATTCTCGAGTGTAGTGCTCAATCTCATCCAGATTTTCATCATCCAGAAATATATAAGAAATTGTATCCAGCAATTTCTCTTGTTTCACAGGTTTATAGAGTGAGTTTTCTTTGCTAGATTCTGTTGTTGACTCATTAGATTCGTAAAGGGGATAGCGTTGGATTGGATATACTGGCAGTTCAGCAGACTTACTAGAGGAGTTTTGTTTGATAAAATCTGCTCTTGGTACAACAACTCTTTGAATCAAGGTAGTTTGCTGGAAAATTTCTTGTTGTTTGTGTGATTCAGGTTTGTTTGGATCTATTTGAGTTTCTACACACTGGAGATCAATGATCTCGGGATCATTATCTGTGACATTTAAGGAGAGTAGATTAGGAATACTGAACAATTCCTCCTGTTGTGTATCATCAGGTTCGTAGCAGTTCGTTTCGTTGAAAGTAGTCCTTTTGCAAGTATCCATGTTGCCGTTGAGAGTCTAGGTGGTTGTCTATGCTGCAAGAGGTGTTTGTGGAAGGATTTCCACACTAGTGTTTCTCACTAAAAGTACTAGGAAAAAGATGTTACTGTTATGGTTTTTACGATGAAGTCTTTCTATCTTCTCAATCTAGTGTGGAATTTTGCAACTGTTTGACAATCAATTTTGACACAATTTTCTATACTCGCTTGAAAATAGTAACCGTGAAAAGATGGCAAAAAGGGCGTATTAGTAAGGGTGGAGAAGTAATTGTTAAATTTTTATTAAAGAAATTAAGTGTCTTAAAAATAGGGATCGGGGATTGGGGATAAGGGAGACAAGGGAGACAAGGGAGAATTATTTAACGAATCTCTTCCCAATCCCCGTACTCTACGAGAAGCCGCTTACGCGTAGACGCGTAAGCGGCTTCTCTGGAGAATCCCCGACCCCCAATCCCTATTTTTGACTGATGGCCTAGTATCCAATTGGCTCAATCACAGTTCTCAAACCATTATTGTTAAGAATAGCTAACATTTGCTCGGCATTATACCGATTGCTAAACACTCCTGCTTGCATTACTGCTTTACCTTCCCAGAAAGTGGGAAAGGCTCCAGGGGCTAGAAATCTTACTAATTCTTGATCTCTTTGAGTTTGTACTTCTGCTATCACTCGGTAACGCGTACTTAGTGAACCGCCAGCATAGGCTGTAGTTGAAGCATTTTCGGATACTGGTAGCTGATTACCCACAGGAACATTATTGCTAGGAATAGCTGGAGGTTGCAGCACTGGCAATGATGGGATTTGATTTATTGCGGTTTTGACTGATGTGGATGTGACTGGATTAGGTGGAGATTGGGGTTGAGGTGCAACAAATTCGACTGTATTTGGTGCTTTTGGTGCTACCTGTACATAATTTATTTGTGGTGTACTTGCTTGTTGCCAACCCGTGGTTGTTTGTTTAACTACCAAGCTGCTAGGAATAGGAAATCCCGCAGTGTTTCTTGAGGTTGGTGATTTTGGTTGGCTAGAAGTTGTAACTACTCTAGAAGTAGCTGGTTGTATGGACTGCTTTGGCTTGGTAACAGTGGCAACAATCTTAGAAGTAGAATTTGCTGGTTGTAATGGTAGTAGTTGGCTGTTTAATGGTCTGGAAGCTCTCTTAACAGAAGAAGATACAACAGGCGGGGGAGAAGGAGATGGTAAATTTTGAGCGATCGCACCTGTTGTACCACTAATGTTGACATCACCAGCAATGCGATCGCTAGCCAGAATGTTCCCATAGGCAGTAATAATCTGCTTAGTAGCACTAGCATTGATATCATAGCGACCATTGTTACGAAACTGATTACCACCAGCTTCGGAACTGTTACCTAAATCTGGTTGTGCTTGAGCTAATATAACTAACCCATCTTCTTGATTACGCTCAATCACGTTATTCCGCAAAATAGGCTGAGAAGAAGCTTGCACAATGATTCCACTTCTATTGTTGATAATTTTATTACCCACCACTAAAGGATGAGCTTTTTGGGCAATGTTAATGCCAAAGCCTGTTTCTTGAAACACATTCTCTCGTATTTCTGCACCAGAGGTATCAGTAACTGTTATCCCATTAGCACTATTGCGATCAAAGAAATTATTACGGATGATCGGTGCAGTGTTGCCAGTCACAGTAATTCCATCTTGAGTATTACCAACAAATGTATTGTCTACAACGGTAAAATTGTTAGACTCAATCCATAAACCGTAACCACGTGGATTAGAGTTTGTCACCGTTATCCCTGTTAGTTTTGCTCCTTTGGCACTAACAAGAGCGACATTTTTACTGCCAAAACTCCGACTAAGGTAATCACCACCTCCACTGATGATGACGCCACCACCGTTACTACTAACATCTCCTTGAATGGTAATATCAGGCTTGAGTATCAATGGGAACATTTCTCCTGTCTGGGCGCTGTAAGTTCCCTTAGCAAGCATAATTACAGTATTGGGGGTAGCCACTTGCAAAGCTTTGGTAATAGTTTTCAAAGGGCTACTTTCACCCCCATTTGCCTGCTTGTCATTTCCGATACTTGGGTTGACAAACAATGCATTTACCTGAGAGATTGTTTTCTCAGTATGGTGTATCTGCTTTTGTGGTGGAGATGTCTGAGCAATGGCGGTATCAAAGTAACAGCTAATAAGTATCAGACTTGTAACTCCTATACCAGCAGCGTTCAGAAACAAACGCACGGAATGATAAATAAAAAGCATTGTCACTTCTAAGTACGGATGTGAATTATGCTCTTGGTTAATCTTTTGTGCTAGTAGAACGTCAGCCTGACAAGACTTATAAACAACGAGGGGGAAAATCACCTTTTCTGCACTCCTTACAACCAATTAGCAATTTTTATACTCTCTAAATTGCAAAAATGTCGATGATATCACTCACATATTGGATGGGTAATAGGGATCGGGGAATGGGGAATGGTTAGTGGTTTTTGTTTATTTCCAATCCCGATCCCCGACCTTTGATCCTCCATCCCCAATCCCCTTCACTCTAGGAGTAGAGGTTATAGTAAAAATATTTTATAATTCCTATTTTCTAATTCTTGATCTCGAACCTCAAATTTTTAATTTAAAGAAACAAAATATATGAAAAAATTATTGCAACTATGAAAGGGACTGACTGTTACGATCAAAACACTAATGGGATTGTTGTAATGGTCGAGCCATACAGCCGAAGAGAGCAAGTAAGTCAAGTTATTTGTCGCATCTTAGATGCAAATTTAGATCGTGCGCGTGAAGGTTTGCGAATTATTGAGGAATGGTGTCGCTTTGGCTTAAATAATACCCAGTTAACTGGGGAATGCAAGCGAATGCGGCAAGAATTAGCAACCTGGCATACTGCTGATTTAAGGGCGGCTCGAGATACACCGGGTGATCCTGGTACTGAATTAACTCATCTCCAGGAAGAACAGCGCGCTAGTATCAAATCTTTGCTGCAAGCTAACTTCTGTCGAGTAGAAGAAGCTATGCGGGTGTTAGAAGAATATGGCAAGCTTTATCACCCAAATATGGGGAAAGCTTTTAAGCAGATGCGTTACCGAGTTTACACCCTAGAAAGTAATTTGATGGGTTATCAACGACATCAGTTACTTGTGCGATCGCATTTGTATCTTGTTACCTCCCCCAGTGACAAAATACTAGATACAGTCGAAGCTGCCCTCAAGGGAGGATTAACTTTAGTACAGTATCGCGATAAGAAAGTAGATGATGCTGTCCGTCTCCAGCAAGCTCAAGAATTACGGCAGTTATGCCATACCTACAACGCCATTTTTATTGTCAATGACCGGGTAGATATCGCTTTGGCTGTTGATGCAGACGGGGTACACCTGGGACAGCAAGATATGCCTATTGCTATGGCCCGACAATTACTCGGACCTCACCGCTTGATTGGTCGTTCTACCACAAATTCTGAGGAAATGCAACGGGCTGTCAAAGAAGGAGCAGACTATATCGGTGTTGGGCCTGTTTATGAAACTCCTACAAAAGAAGGTAAGGCTGCTGCTGGTTTAGAATATGTTCGTTACGTTGCTAAAAATTGTTCTATCCCTTGGTTTGCTATTGGCGGTATCGATCCCAACAACATCAATGATGTGATTGACGCTGGGGCGAAGCGTGTAGCAGTGGTGCGTGGCATCATGCAAGCCGAACAACCTACTTTAGTGACACAATATTTTCTATCGCAGCTCAATCGTATTCAACCAGATCCTGATCATTCCTATGTCGAATCAAATTACTATCCAGATCAATGGTGAATCTCGTAGCTGTGTACCTCAAACTCTTCTACCTGAACTACTTCAACAACTAGGGTTTAATCCTCGATTGGTAGCAGTAGAATACAACGGTGAAATTTTACACCGTCAGTACTGGCAGGAAACAAAAGTACAGCAAGGCGATCGCCTAGAAATTGTCACTATTGTTGGTGGGGGTTAAGGAACCAAGGGTGCGAAGGTGTGAGGGTGTCAGGGTGTAAGAGAAAATAAGAGTTTTTCTGAAATTCATATCTTGAAAATTTCAAATATTCCTAAATTTTTACCCACCCCACAAAATCCTCCTACACTCCTACATCCGTACACCCCTATACCCCTATTTTTATTGAGTGCAGGAGTTGGGTAATTTATTTTTTGGAGTTTTTCTAAGTTAGTAAACAAGAATAGCGAGATTCAGGTATATAAAGCCATCGGTGCAAACTTCTTTTGTTCGCTAGTATTCTTCCTCTACGTCCAAGTTGTTCGCGTAGTTGCTGGTTTTCGCAAAGTCGGCGGAATGCTTGAAACATTTCTAAACCAGAATAAGGATTGACAATTAAACCATTTTCCTCATCGCGAACTGTATCTGTAACCCAACCAAAGTTTGAGGCAATAATAGGTTTACCAAAGTAAGCTGCTTCTAAGTAAACCATGCCAAAACCTAAGTGGCTGCTAACGTTGCGATCAAATAAAGTTAGCAAAGCAAATATATCGCAAGCTGCATAGTAACCAGCCAATTCTCGTTCAGCAACATGTCCAGCAAAGTGTACCCATCTGTCCAAGCGCAGGCGTCGTACCTGAGATTGTAATTTTGCCTCACAAGGGCCTTGTCCACACAGTATGTAATGAACCTCCAGCCCTAAAGTGAGTAGTAGTGGTAAATTATCTATTACTAAGTCAAAACCTTTATACTGTTGTAGACAGCCGACCGAGAGAATTACTACTGCATTTTCTGGAATATCGTGGCTGTTGCGTACCCGTAAACGTAATTCCTCAATTGCGTTAGGACTAGCTACACCAAATTTCTTTCTTCTAACTACAGGATGAATAATGTGAGTGGGAGTATTGATTTGAAAATGAGTGGTGAGTAAATATCGTGTCCAGCCGCTATTGCAAACAATACCTTCTGCTCTTCGCAAAGTCAATGCAAACAGCGATCGCATTATTCGATTGCGTAAAGTATATAAAATATCATTCCCGTGTAGATAGATAAAAAAGCGAATCGGTAAAAGATAACTCAAAAGCAACAGTGAAATAAAACCGTAGCCATGTCCCCATTCGATATAGCGATAATGATAGCGAAAATAAAGTTTTATTGCGAAAACAGCTGACCAAAGCATATTTAGAATTGGTTTGAGGATATTTTTGCTCAAACCATCACGCCAAGACTGGGGAATGTGCCAACGATACACAGGAAATACCTGTGATTTGTCAAAAGCTTTATCTCCTGCACAACTAGCAGTAAGAAGAATTACCCTATCTGTATCTTGTAGACAGCGATTATAAATGTACTCTTCGATACCACCTTCCCTGGGTAGAAAAGTGCGGCATACGACTAGAATATCTGGAGATACAGTTTGTTCTCCAACGGTCGCGACCCTTGATGAAATCTGTTCCATCAGAAATTTAATAAGTAAAAATTAACTAACCCGCGCTCAGTACCGCGCTGTAATCTTTGATTCAGCGTCGGGAGATGTCACAAACTTATTTCGCTGTTGGTTTATAGTAAAGGCGTACGTTTGTACGCCCCTACTGAATTAATAATTACATCAATTTCAAGTGTTGTCACACAGCTAATCCAGTAGTGCGCTACACATTCTTAACACATTCCCCAGATTTAATATTCACTTTATTAGTCAACTCTCAACTATTAGACCTCTTGCAAAAGTCGAATGAACCCCCCTCAATCCCCCCGTGAACGGGGGGAAGATTTAGTTCCCTCCCCCGTAAACGGGGAGGGTTAGGGTGGGGTAAAAATATTTTTGCAAGAGGTCTATTCTTTCAAGAACTTGTAGGTCTTGGGCTTATAGTTGCGATCGCTACATCCCTACCTGCATAATCGCAAAGAATTGTGTAACCGTATACTTAGTTCAGTATAGATATAATCAATAGAATAACTAAATACCATCAAAATGTTCTGCCAAAATGCCGAATAGAAGTGATTAGTCAAGACTCAAGGAGCAATGTCCAATACCTGAACCCTGATCCTTGATCCCCGCTTCCCCTTCGCCCCTAAATTCAAATCTTTACTTCAATGATGAATGTTCATCATTGTGATCGTATCCAGAAAATGTCAAAGACTTCCGCATCTTTTCCACAACTCTAATCAAGAACTGCTTCTGTTCTCCTGTAGCTTGCAAATCATCGAGTGCTTTTCGTAAATCAACCGCTTGCTGTTGGGTTTTGGCAAGCAATTCAACTTGCTGAAGTGCCATTCCCAGTTGGGCTGCTATTTGAGTGAGAAATTTAATCTCAGATGAATCCCAGTGGCGGGGGGCTGAGTGTTGATACACAGCTAGCAAACCCCAAAGTTTTTGACTGATAAAAATCGGGGCGATCGCAAAGGCTTTGATCTGATACTGCTCTAAAATATCAACATGACAGGGAGTAAATTTCATTTGATAAATGTCATCAACAACGCACGTTTGATTGTAGCGATAGCGTCCCCCTTGGGTTTCTTGTAAGTAAGTATCATGCCAAATAGTATTAATGCCAAGTTTGTCTGAATTTGACCACTCTGGATTAGCCGCTTCAAAACTACCAACAAATTCACCACTCCAATCATTGTTGAAGCGATAAACACTCACACGATCAGCTTGCAGTAATTGACAAAGTTCTTTGGTAGTCGTTTGAAAAATCGTCGCTAGTTCGAGAGAGGCGCGAATTTTTGTCACGACATCTAATAATAACTGCTGTTGTTCTGCTACTTTTTGCAATTCGACAGCCTGTTGTTTTGTTTTTGCAAGTAATTCAGCTTGCTGGAGTGCTACTCCGAGTTGGGCTGCTGTTTGAGTTAGGAAGTGAGTGTCAGAAGAATCCCAGTGGCGGGGGGCTGAGTGTTGATAAGCTGCTAGCAATCCCCAAAGTTTTTCGCCAACAAAAATCGGAGCGATCGCAAAGGCTTTGATCTCAAACTGTTCCAAAAGCTGGATGTGACATTGCTCAAATTCCATTTGATAAATATCATCCACCGCCAGTATCTGATGATCACGATAACGTCCCCCTTGGGTTTGTTGTAAATAAGTGTCGTTCCAAACTGTATTGACGCCGAGTTTAGATATATGTAACCACTCTGGGTTAGCCACCTCATAATCACCAACAAATTCACCACCCCAATCACTGTTGAAGCGATAAACACTCACACGATCCGCTTGCAATAATTGACAAACTTCTTTGCTAGTCGTTTGAAAAATCGTCTCAATATCAAGAGAGGTTCTGATTTTCGCAATCACCTCCAAAAGTGCTTGTTGTTTGATTGACTGTTCTAAATTGGTAGTATCTTGTTGGATTTGAGTGCTGGCGTTGGTAACAAGCATTCGTATTTGTTGAGATTGCTCGTTTTCGTGAATTGCAAAAGCAAATTGTTGACCTAACTCTCTTGCTAATTCTATTTCTTCGACACTCCACTCACGAGGTTGTGCGGTTTTCGATTCTTGCCAAACTTCAAAGGATTGACGGGGATATAGTTGTCGTCCATCAGGATCAAACTCACCCGCCCAGAGAATTTTTGTTTCAACTTCGTCTTGAAAAATACTTAAGTATCCCAGCAATTCTTGGCGATAATTGAGTGGAATCATTAAAATACTGCGAATTTTGGTTGCTCGAAAAGCAACTTGCAAATTTCGCAAACCAGGAATTTTATAGACGTCTGAAATCGCCCAAATATGATATTTACCAGACTTGTAGCGTTCCTGCCAGACACTATATTGTTCCATATGTCTGTATTTTGCCTGGTCTGGAATCATAGGTTGCTTACCATAGGCATAAACCTTGATATGCTCGTTATCAAGTTGCAAGCAATCCGCAAAACTTTCCATGACTGCGGGATTTTTAATACAAAGCCTACCACCAGAACCACCAAAAGCAGCGATGGTTTCTGCTAAAGCTGACTGATATTCAATTGTGGGTAATGAATGCAGCAGGGTAGCAATACGTTTTATAGTGGTTTCCCTTGTGGCTTTTTCCTTGGCTTGGGTAATCAGAGTATTTTGGGCGATCGCTAAGGAAAGTTGATCAACCACCATCTGTACTACTTCTAATTCTGATTCTGGAATTAAACGAGATTGGGAGTCATGAGATACCAACAGTCCCCAAAGTTGTTTGTGATGCATAATCGGGACTACAACAGAGGATTTAACCCCCATCGCTGTCAGGTATTCCACATGACAGGGATCTACCGGGCGGTAAAAGTCTTGTTCAGCGAAATTCTCTTCGTCTTCCAAATCTTCAGCTAGGGGAATACGACCAATCTGTTGAGTATCAACATTCACTATTGAACGTACCCGTGAGTTGATAAATAGTTCTCTGGCTTCAGGCGGAATGTCATCTGTGGGAAAATTTAGCCCAAGTAGCGAAGGTAACTTATTGCTATCCACAGATTCCGCTAGCACCTGTCCGCTTTGATCCGGATGAAACTTGTAAATCTTTACGCGATCGCTTCCAAGAAATGCGCGTAATTCTGCTACTGTTGTTGTCAAAACATCTTGCAATTCTGAAGAAAGACGGATACGGTTGGCAATCCGAAGCCGTAGAGTTTCTGGTTTGAGAATAACCTGCATATGTTCCAAGAAAATGAGGTATGAATTGTGATTAAGAAAAAGTTAAATAACAGTGTATAATAATATGTATTCTGTCAATGACAACTAAGTTTTAATTTATACGAAAGTTCATAAAAAATTTTATTTAAAAATAATAGTAACTTGGTGTCTAAACTATGTCATTAAGAAATATTAATTAAGAACAATTGACCAATAATTCCAAGCAGGGTAAAGAGCAAGCAGATTTCATGAGTGGAGCAATTCCATTTTCCAAAATCTAAAATCAAATAGCTCTTGGATAAATCCTCATGGTCAATCCAAAATCCAAAATCGGATTACCTACATTGTTGATGTATCGACCTGTATTGTTAATGTATCGACCTGCATTGTTAATGTATTGACCTGCATTGTTGATGTATCGACCTGCATTGTTGATGTATCGACCTACATTGTTAATGTATTGACCTACATTGTTGATGTATCGACCTGCATTGTTAATGTATTGACCTGCATTGTTGATGTATTGACCTACATTGTTGATGTATTGACCTGCATTGTTGATGTATTGACCTGCATTGTTAATGTATCGACCTGCATTGTTAATGTATTGACCTGCATTGTTAATGTATCGACCTGCATTGTTAATGCAGTCGTCTGTACAGTTTATAAGGAAAATAAGGGTTATCAAGCGCGATCGCTCTCAATACGGTTCGGATAAGACAAATCGATCTCAATACTGCTCGGATAAGACAAATCGATTGACATTTAAAACCTGTAGAGACGTTGCAGTGCAACGTCTCTACATGCCCAAAATTACGACGACAAATCCTTAACCGAGCAGTATTGAAATCGATCTACATTAAACCCTGTACCAGACGCGATATATCGCGTCTGGTACAATCCCAAAATTATGACGAAAAATCTTTAACCGAACCGTATTGCGAACTAGATTACCCACCTCTAAAAATTAAGTATTTACAGCCTCAGCAAAGCGAATTTTCAAATAATCATCTTCCATTTTCGCTCCTGCTGGTTGCAGTGCTGCTAATGCTTGTGGCAAGACTAAATTTCGGCGATGATTACCAATAGTAATATTTAATTCATCGCCTGTTTTACTGAGTTGAATTTGGTTTTTCGGAATACCTGGTAAATACAATTCCAAGCTGTATTGATTTTGTTCTTGTACTACCTTGAGCGTATTTTCTTTGTAATAAACTTGACTTGGATCTTCATCTTTATAGAGTATTTCTTTGAGTCGTTCTAGGGCTGCTAAACCACACATTTCTTCAGAAAATAGAGGTACTTCCTTCACAGGTAAAGGATGAAAGTTTTCGTGAATTTCCTGACGATATTGCTGTTGGTTCTCTTTCCATTTCTGAAAGAATGAGTCTTGGACTTCGTTGGGAAGAATGCGATTTGCTATAACTAAATCAGTTGCAACATTATACAAACTCAAATAAGCATGAGCGCGAAGAGATTCTTTAATTACCATTTTTTCCGGGTTAGTAATCAAACGCACTGAGGTTTGATTATTGTCAGTTAAGACTTTTTCGAGTGCTTCTATTTGTTGATAAAACTCATAAGGTGCGTCCATCACCTCTTTATCTGGTAAAGAAAAACCAGCAATGGGTTTAAACAGAGGTTCAACCAAAGGCCTCAGAGCAACAGAAATATTTTGAAACGGTTTGTAAAAACGGCGCATATACCAACCACCGACTTCTGGTAAACTCAGCAGTCGCAATGCTGTACCCGTTGGAGCAGAGTCGATAATCAAAACATCAAAATCACCTTCGTCGTAATGACGTTTCATTCTTACCAAGCTAAAAATCTCATCCATCCCTGGTAAAATTGCCAATTCTTCCGCTTGTACTCCATCCAAACCTCGCGCTTGTAAAACTTGAGTGATGTAGCGCTTGACAGCACCCCAGTTTCCCTCTAATTCTTGTAGCGCATCTAGTTCCGCACCCCACAAGTTTGGGCGAATTTTTCGGGGAGCGTGTTCTAGTTCCAGATCAAAACTATCTGCTAAAGAGTGAGCGGGATCTGTACTCAAAACCAGGGTACGATAACCAAGTTCTGCACAACGCAATCCAGTAGCAGCAGCTACGGAAGTTTTACCTACACCACCTTTTCCGGTCATTAAAATTACGCGCATGGATGATTCTGCTTTATCTGAGAAGTTTTTACATTTATTTACATTATCGATTGTTTAGCAGAGAAATGTTGTTTGATCACATCCAGACGCGAACAATTCCAATAATCTATGTGAGAAGCGATTAAACCATCAGAGTTGAGACGCAATTCACTCCAACCAGGGATAGAAATACGTGGTTTCCAGGGAAGGGGAGTATTCCAACTGAGTGTCCACTTAGTTGTGATTGTGTCTCCCTCTTTTTGGATATCATGCAAATCCATTTTGGGATTTAAAAAAAAAGTCTCAATAAATTTAATCATCAGCTTGTATAGCTGAATACCCCGAAATTTAAATACTTGGTCTTGAAAATAAACCTCTTCAGCATAGATGCTGTAAGTTTGATTTGCTGGAAATCTTTGATAGTCTTCTTTGAGGATTTGAATGATATCCATAGTCAATACACAGCCTGATGTAACAATCCTTTATTTTGAGATTACCTCAAATCCCCAAACAAGGCAAAAGTCAAAAGTCAAAAGAAAGAAGGAAAAATAAAAGATTGGGTTGAAATCCCGCAGATTTATTTTTGGAAATTATCTTTTGATTTTTGACTTTTGACTTTTGACTTTTAATCTATTTTAATGGCATCTTTGATTTTCCGTTTTTGTAAGAAGCCAGACATAAATGGACGCTCAAAGATTAAATAGAAAATATAGGCAATTAATAATGATAGTGACAAACCAGTTGTATAGAAGATAATCTCTCTTTTGAGAGGGGTAAATTGGAAAGTATGTAGATACTGATTGAGTACAGTTAAGACTATAGAGTGAAGTAAATATAAGCTATAAGAAAATGTTCCTAGTGCGATCGCTCCAGGAGATTGCAATATTTTTAATACTAAAGGTGGTGTTTTTTCCTCTACTATGCAATTAGTACAGTAGACTAACAAACACGCAGTTGCTAAACCAACACACAATTCATTTACCCATATTTCTAAGCCAAATTTTTGCGACATATCAGTAAATAAAGCCATACCAAAAAATATTGCGGCTAGTAAACCCCACGGTAGTGATTTTCTGATTTTTTGCAAATAGTGTTTTTGAGAAAATCCGATATCTGCTGCCATCATCCCTAAAGCAAATAAACCAAGATACCATGTATGCGCTCTGCCGATTAATCCATGAGATAAATAATAAGGCAATAATCCTAATAAAAAAGCCAAACTGACGACGACAAACCATCCTAAACGCCGCCATATAGGCAGTAAAATCAGAGGAAATAGGAAGTATATTTGCCATTCAGTAGCAACACTCCACATTGGTCCGTTGATTTTATAAATTTCATCGTTGGGAATGAGATTGTGAATTAAAAATAGATGGCAAACAACATCAAAAAGTGAAAAGGTATGCTCAAAATGCCCCCAGAGATTATTATCCCAATACAGGAAATGAAGATTAATTAAAATTGTGATTAAAACACCTACTATCAATGACAATATCAGTGCTGAATAATATGGTGGCAATATTCGACGCGATCGCCGCTTTATATAATTAAATAAACCCCCGGAAATATAACCTGTCTGAGAACGAGATACTGGCAGCATTAAACAGTATCCTGAAAGGACAATAAATATAGCTACACTAAAAAGTCCATATCTAAAAACTTTGCTAAAGTTCAGCCACATACCTGGTAAATCATGTCCTTGTAATTCCCATAGATGAGAAAAAACCACGTATAAAGCTGCCAAACCACGCAAACCATCCAGATAATGAAGATGTACTCTCTTATCGTGGGTTTTATCTGTAAAATTACTCATTTCATTCACTTTAGTTTAGTTATTTTGAGATTTACTCAATATTACTTATGTTTGTTCTATTTAGCTCATAAAGAATGCTTATATTCAACTAAGAATTGGTTAAATCGCGATCGCTACATTTATGGTTAAAAGCTTTTAAGATTAAGAATATATAAAAAGCCAAGCTACTTATAAAATTTTATACAAACACAATATTTTATGAATATTAAACACATACCCCCACCAAACTATCCCAGAGTTGAATTTGGGCGACGAATTATGGCATTTGGGATTGATTTTTTGATTGTTTGGTTAGTTAGCTCTTTGTTAGGAAGTAGTGGGCTTGGTATCCACTTTCTCCAGATACTAGTTTTTGCGATCGCTTGGTTGGTGTTACGAGTAGTAGTTGTGTATAACAACCAAGGACAAAGTTTAGGGCAGTATGCTCTGGATCTTAGAGTACTAGAAGTTGAAGGGGGGAGAGTACCAGGTTTACAAGCTCTTGTGAAACGAGAGGCGATCATTGGTTTGGGTGGGCTTTTGCTTGCGGTCGCCTTGAGCAATATTATCCGCAATCCCACTGCTATACTGCTAATACTTCCTCTGGCGATCGATTGTGGTACGGCTGCATCTGACAGTCAACTGCGGCAAGCTTTGCATGACCGCTATGCTAAAACTATAATCGTTTCGGCAAGTCGTGGCTATTCGCTAGATATAAAAGTCAAGCGAATGCTTGAAACTTTGCAGCGAAATGTGCGAAGATAGATATTTGTGTTAATTATTCTCAGGCTTAATTGTTTGTAAAATTATGGCTAAGGCTAAAGGTGTCCGAATCATACTGACACTGGAATGTACGGAGTGCCGTACAAATCCAGATAAACGCTCACCAGGTGTTTCACGTTATACCTCGACAAAGAATCGTCGTAACACCACCAATCGTTTAGAACTCAAAAAGTTCTGCACTCACTGCAACAAACATACCGTTCACAAGGAAATTAAATAGACAACCATGAGTTATTACCGTCGTCGTTTGTCTCCGATTAAGCCGGGAGAACCAATTGACTACAAAGATGTAGACTTGCTGCGTAAATTTATCACCGAGCGCGGTAAAATATTGCCACGTCGAATTACTGGATTGACATCTCAGCAACAGCGATCGTTAACATTAGCGATTAAACGCGCTAGAATTCTGGCTTTGTTGCCGTTTATCAATGCAGAAGGCTAACTATTAATATTATTTTTGGATTTTGGATTTTAGATCAAGAAGCTGAGTTTACGTAGCATTGCACTTGGCGTTTCTGAGTCCAAAATCTAAAATCTAAGAAAGTTAAGTGTAAAATCGGCTCAGTCAAGCTTAAAATCATTTAGATTTGGGATTTAATAATTGAGTTATTTCATCCAAAATCTAAAACCTAAAATCTAAAATTTTAATTAAGATGCGAGGCTTGTGGAGAAGGGGACGCTAGTTGAATTTAGACTTCAAGGCGATCGCCGTTTGGGTGTGGTAGATCGTCCAGACGGAAAGACTCGTTGGTTCGTTATCGATGAACGGGGTCAATCTCACAGTCTCGCGCCTAGACAAATCAGCTATACAGTTACTGGACAAAGCTATAAATCCTCACAAATTTCTAGTTTTCTAGAAGAAGTCAAGCCTTACTTAGATCCATCAAGTTTAGAAGTAGCTTGGGAACTATTAGTAGAGGATGGAGAAACAGTAACGCCACAAGAAATGGCAAATCTACTCTTTTCGGGATCACAAGCACATCAGTGTTATGCTGCTTATTGCTTGCTATCAGACGATAAAATCTATTTCAAGCAAAAGGGGGACTCTTACGAACCCCGCACAGCTACTCAGGTAGCAGAACGTAAACACCAACTAGAAGTAGAGGCACTCAAAGCAAAAGGACAACAAGAATTTTTGGCTCGTGTTGAGCAAGCGCTCAAAGGTGAAGCAGTCGAGTGGCAAAGACATGACCGCCACCGCCTAGAAGCTTTAGAAAAATATGCAGCACTACTTGCCGATATTGTGCGCTTAGGGCTAAATTATGACTCTCTGGCTCGTGCCTATCCGCCGCCAGCACCAGTCCTGGAAACGATGAACATGCTAGGGCGTTCTGCAACACCCCAAGGAGCCTTGCAATTATTGGTAGACTTGGGTTGGTGGAGTCCTCATGAAAATTTATTTCTGCGTCGTTCCTCAATTCCAGTTCAATTTCCTACAAAGGTACTAGAAGTGTCGCAACAGCGATTGCAATCACCACCGCCTGACCCAGATTCTAACCGCTTGGATCTGACCTATCTCAAAGTGTACACAATTGATGATGAAAGTACTACAGAAATAGATGATGGTTTGAGTTGGGAGCAACTTCCAGATGGGCGGGAAAGATTGTGGGTGCATATCGCTGACCCAACACGCTTTTTGATACCAGAAGATGAGTTAGACCTAGAAGCCAGAAAGCGAGGTAGTACAGTTTATTTACCTACTGGCATGGTTCCTATGTTTCCAGAAATATTGGCAACTGGACCTATGAGTTTGGTGCAGGGACAGGTTTGCTGTGCTTTGAGCTTTGGAGTCATTTTAGATGCATCTGGGGCGGTAGAAGATTACAACATTCATGCCAGTTTGATTAAACCTACTTATCGCCTCACCTACGAAGACGTAGACGAAGTACTGGATTTAGGTGTACAGGCGGAACCAGAAATTGCCGCGATCGCCAAATGGTCTAATAAGCGTAAAACTTGGAGATATGCCCAAGGAGCCATCAGCATTAATATGCCGGAGGCGATGATTAAAGTCAAAGAAGACGACATTAACATCTATGTTTTAGACGACTCCACCTCTAGGCAACTAGTAGCTGAGATGATGATACTTGCTGGTGAAGTTGCTGCCCGTTATGGCCAAGTTCATCAAATTCCTCTGCCTTTTCGTGGTCAACCCCAACCAGAATTACCCCCCGAACAAGAATTACTCCAGCTACCAGCAGGTTTTGTCCGAGCCTGTGCTATGCGTCGTTGTATGCCCAAAAGTGAAATGAGCATTACACCAGTGCGTCATGCTGGTTTAGGCTTAGATACTTATACTCAGGCTACCTCTCCCATTCGCCGCTACAGCGACTTGCTCACCCATTTTCAACTCAAAGCACATCTGCGCGGGGATATTCTGCCCTTTTCTGCCGAACAGCTCAAAGAAGTGATGATGACCGTCACTACCATCACCCAAGAAGTAACAATGGTAGAACGGCAGACTAACAGATATTGGGCATTAGAGTACTTGCGCCGTTGTACAGATAGCGTTTGGCACGCCACAGTATTGATGTGGTTGAGAGAAGATAGCGGTTTAGCACTCATTCTTTTGGAAGACTTGGGTTTGCAGTTGCCAATGTCTTTTCGCCGTGCTTTAAAGTTGGGTGAACAGGTTGCAGTGAAAGTTTCCCACGCTGACCCACAAAAAGACGTAATTCAATTTCAGGAAGTAATTTATCAAGAAGCCTAAACAGCAGCAAATTGGTATTATATATATTTGCGTATGCTTCCACATCACCCTTAAGCAGCAATTCCTCTCGACACCTTCCTTACGACAGAGATTAACGATGTGGCTACTATAAAAATGATAAAATAAATTAGTTTGCAATTAACAAATACAAAAAAGTATTGGGAGTGCAAACAAACAATAAAGCTTTGATAAATCTGAGCAATTTTTGCAAAGATGCGTTATCATATGTTTTTCTAACAAAAAAATCCCCTAGCAACCGATAGTCAACTAGGGGTGTTTGTTATCAGGGTGCATCTACCATTAATATGTTCTGAGAAAAACCAGTATACTCCGGATAAATTTGTGCAAAAAATTGGCTACATGTTTGTTTCTGCACATAAAAAAATCCCCAAGTAGCCGACAGCTATCAAGGGGTGTTTGTTATCAGGGTGCATCTACCATTAATATGTTCTGAGGAAAACCAGTATACTCCGGATAAATTTGTGCAAAAAATT
>NZ_JCACKS010000220.1:23633-23920 GCF_059505505.1 Pelatocladus sp.
ATTAATATGTTCTGAGGAAAACCAGTATACTCCGGATAAATTTGTGCAAAAAATTGGCTACATGTTTGTTTCTGCACATAAAAAAATCCCCAAGTAGCCGACAGCTATCAAGGGGTGTTTGTTATCAGGGTGCATCTACCAATTAATATGTTCTCAGACAAACCTGCATGTTCCGGATAATTTTGCGAAAATGGGATGAAATAGTTATGAAAAACAACATAAAATCCCTCAGTAGCCGATTACCAACAAGGGGAGTGAGTTATCAGATTTAATCTACCAATCATCTA
>NZ_JCACKS010000220.1:24020-44872 GCF_059505505.1 Pelatocladus sp.
CCAGTCATCTACCAGTCATCTACCAGTCATCTACCAGTCATCTACCAGTCATCTACCAGTCATCTATCAGTCAGCCATCTACCAATCTTTTTTTTGAGAGCAAAATCGTTAGTAGAGATTTGGATGCAAACACTAGGGGTATCAAAATATGGGACTAAGCGGATAGTAGGGTATAGAAAACAGAGTATGGAAAATAGGGCATAACAATTGTGAATTTCTCATTTGGAATTAGGTTGGCTTTTTTACCTTTCTGGTTTTATATCTAATATCCGAAAAAATCTTCCATTTGTGGCAAGATTATGAATTAGACCTATACTTACACACCCTAGTTTCTACAAAAACTGGGTGTAAAAATAAAAATCCCCTAGTGCTTGATAGCCAACTAGGGAAGCAGAGTTACCAGGGTATATTTACTAATTCACAATTCTGGTTGTCTATATTGCCATCAGGATAAATTTTCCAGCTTTTTACGGTAAATGGAGAAATTTTTCACCATTCCACTAGATGTACCAAACGTGCTATGACCTCTGGTACAAACTAATATGTGGGCAAACCAGGGATCATATCAAGTCCGCTTGAATACTTATCATTAAGACTGGACGCGAAGACACGGTGATGTGGTGACGCGGTGAATTTTTTTTGATAAATAATTGAGCAGATTATGATATTCAACCCAGCATCAGCCAACAGTATTTTAGAGGAGTGGGTAGCAAAAGCAGGGGTAAACAAAAGATTATTTTGAATCTCTTTTTCCTTACCTGATGTCAGTTTCTAGCCTTTGAGTGAAAAGCAAAGATAAAATTTTGTTACATAGGGGACGTTTTTCTGGTAAAGATAGAAAAACTCCCCAGAGTGTATTAGCCAAACAGGGGAGTTAAAGATCAAGGTGCATCTACCAATAAAAATGTTCTAGGCACAGCCGACAAAATCCGGATTAAAGTTGTAGAAGTTGCAAAAGCAGCAAAACAACTGCAATCAGAAACATCTCAGTTGCAAAATGCATCTAAATGTATCATAAACAGCGAAACATTAACTTGAAAATGAATCGCGTGTAAAACCGGATCAGTAGGAGGCAAACAGGAGAAATTGTGACCCAGGAATTTCAAATTTCCGTAACCCCTGTAGGGCAAAACGACTACTTGGTGCGGACGGAAAGAGTCGCGCAGGGAGTGCCGTTGGCAGAAGAACTGGTGACTTGGCCTGTAGCTGATTGGTTGACAGCTGCTGGACATTTGATGAATGATCCATTGAAGTTAGTGTTACAGGGAGATGCGATCGCCAGAAACTCTCTCAACTTAGCAGCATTGGGTCGGGACTTTTACGAAAAATTGTTTAAAGGCACCCTTAGAGATAGTTGGATGGCTGCCCAAGGTATCGCCCAAAATCGCCAAGGTGTGTTGCGGTTACGTTTAGGATTAAAAGATAATCGGTTGGCACGTTTGCCTTGGGAAGTGATGCACGCAGGCGATCGCCCCATAGCTACGGGGCCGTACATTGCTTTTTCTCGCTTCCAATCTGGAATTAATGCTGCATCTCGTCTCCCATCAAATCTGCTGACACCGTCAGAAGAAGGTGGGATCAGAGTATTGATGATTATTGCTTCTCCTAATGATCGAACTCGTTTAAATTATCTCAAACAAGAAGCCGAAGAACTACAAGCGGAACTGCATCGTCAATCACCACGCTTCTCGGAAACTGGGGCTTATCTACCAGGAATTGAATTAACTTTGTTAGAACAACCAGGTAGAGAGGAATTAACACAAGTTCTTGAACAAAGACGCTATCACATCCTGCACTACTCCGGCCATAGTAACTTAGGTCCCAATGGCGGCGAAATTTATCTTGTCAGTAGTAGAACAGGGCTTACGGAAACACTCAGTGGAGACGACTTAGCAGGCTTACTCGTCAACAATAACATTCAAATGGCAGTGTTTAATTCCTGCTTAGGGGCATATGCAGCTACTTGTGATCCCACACAAGAAACTGGTGAACGCAATCTTACCGAAAGCTTAGTGAAGCGGGGTATCAGGAGTGTTCTGGCAATGTCAGAACGTATTCCTGATGAAGTTGCACTGACATTGACGCAGTTATTTTACCGCAACCTTGCTCAGGGATATCCTGTAGATCTGTGTGTGAGTCGAGTACGGCAAGGCTTAATTTCTGCCTATGGATCACATCAGATGTATTGGGCGTTGCCTATTTTGTATCTGGACAAAGATTTTAATGGTTATCTTGGACCAGAAACTGATGCACCCCAAACCACAAAATTACTCAACGATTATGAGCAGGCTGTAGGAGGAACACCAGAATTATACTCAGCCACAGCAGATAGTACTAGTCTGTCTTTGCCGATTGATAATATGATGCCCTCCGACCTGACACAAGAATCCTCGAACAGAGACTGGCTAGGTGAAGAAACCTGGGGCGATTTAGTAGATGAAATTGAATCTGATGATCCAACCTATGCTCAAGATTCTAATTTCGTTGCCGAGATATTTGGTGAACTAGGCAGTCAAATAGATGGTAACGAGCAAACTTCGATGACAGCTAAACTCATAGGAGAAGATGAAGAAGAGCATGAAAGTAATATAGATGAGAATGAAGAGATAGATGCTTTATGGGGAGAATTTGAACCGCAATTAGCCCCAAACAGACAAATTGCACCAGGAAGGGATGAAGTAGCTGTTGATGACAACTTAGGTACAGATGCAGATTGGCAAACTACTTTTGTTTCTTCTTATATTACTCCTTCTCAGAAAGCTTCTTATAGACGACGTGCTAGACGCCAGTTGTTATCTCTAATTAGTGTTGTCGGAGTGAGTGCGATCGCAATATTTGTAGGTATAAATTGGTGGCGGCAAAATCAACAAACTCCTACTCTATCTGATCTACCAGGAATTCCCACACCATCGAAATCTAGTCCCAGTCTCTCACCGATTAATCTCAAAACAGAGGCCACTGGAATTGTCACCGCTTATGCTACTGATAAACTCAGCAAGGGTGACTTACAAAATGGACTATTAGCTGTAGAAGCACTTCTTGATCGTAATGCTTTAGATAATGCGAAAACAGCCCTTGATCTTATTTCTGCCGATAAGTTAGACAATCCTTTTGTCAACTTTTTGAAAGGACGGTTAGCATGGCAATTTGCCCAAATCAAAGACACTAGATATAGTGTCGATGATGCCCGTCGATTTTGGGAAAATGCCGTGAAAACACAACCAAATTCCCTTTTATATTCTAATGCTTTAGGTTTTGCTTACTACACAGAAGGCAATCTCAATCGTGCCAACGACTCTTGGTTTAAAGCACTGAATGCAGCTGTCAAACAGAATGCATCAGTCAGCAATGTCGTAGCCAAACCAAAACAAGAAACTCAGGATGCTTTAACGGCTTACGCAGGATTAGCTATTGGATTATACAAATCTGCACGTAATCAGCCAGATTCTAAACGAGATCAATATATTAACGAAGCAATAAAACTGCGGCAAATGGTTATCAAAGATGATCCTATTAGTTTTCAAAAAAGTAAATTGGCTAACAATTGGATGTGGCCTGAAGAAGCAATTCAAGATTGGGAGTCTCTATTAAAAATAAATAGTAAAACTCAATAATTAACAAATAAATTAACAACTAAGCGTAATATTACGGAATTTATAAGTTTATATGTATCGTAGTTAACGTGAAATGGTATCAGTTAAGGTTTTGAGTTTTTGGAACCTCATTGAGTATCACAAGCTTGAGAACTAATTTCTCATGATGCCCTTTATTTGATATTGATTTTCGCACAAAATAAAAGTTGCTTGTATTTATATAAATTCTAAAGAAGAATACGATCAACTTATGAAGCTCAGTCTGTGCATGATTGTCAAAGACGAAGAAAAAGCACTTCCCAAATGTCTGGGCAGCGTCAAAAATGTGGTAGACGAAATCATAGTACTAGATACAGGTTCGAGCGATCGCACCGTGCATATAGCGAAAAAATTTGGTGCAAAGGTGCATGAGTTTCCATGGTGCAATGATTTCAGTGCAGCCCGAAATGCAGCCCTAAAGTATGTTACAGGTGATTGGGTTCTCGTTTTAGATGCAGATGAAAGTCTTGCACAGAAAGTTGTACCCCAATTGCAAGAGGCGATCTACAGAGAAGAATATTTACTGATTAATCTAGTTCGTCAAGAAGTCGGGGCGGTACAATCTCCCTATTCCTTAGTTTCTCGTTTATTTCGTCATCATCCAGATATCTATTTTTCCCGCCCTTATCATGCTTTAGTTGATGATAGCGTCACTGAAATTTTATCCAAAGAGCCACAATGGCAAGTAGGTTATTTGCAGGGTGTAGCAATTCTACATTCTGGTTATGAAAAACATGCAATTAACCAAAATAACAAATATGCTAAAGCACAAGCAGCAATGGAAGAGTTTTTAACAACTCATCCTGATGATCCCTATGTTTGCAGTAAACTAGGGGCATTGTATGTCGAAACTGGAAAAATTCCCGAAGGTGTGGAATTATTAGCAAGAGGAGTAACTACCGCAGAAGACAATTATGATATTTTGTATGAACTTTACTATCATTTAGGTATTGCTTACAGTCGATTACAAAATCTAAAACAGGCTGTTGCTCATTATCAAGCTGCAATTAAATTACCTATTTATCCTATGCTTAAACTAGGTGCTTACAACAATTTAGGTAATTTACTCAAAACAGCTGGAGATTTAAATAATGCCAAGATTGCTTATGAAAATACTTTGAAGATTGACCCCAATTTTGCCACAGGTCATTACAATTTGGGTATGACTCTCAAGGCAATGGGTTTATACACAGATGCGATCGCCTGCTATCAAAAAGCTATTGGGATCAACCCTAACTACGCAGATGCATATCAAAATCTAGGCGTTGTACTACTCAAAGTCGGTAATTTACAGGCTAGTTTAGTTGCCTTTAGTAGAGCGATCGCTTTGCATGAAAAATTTAATCCCCAAGAAGCACAGCGATTGCGGCAAGGATTGCAAGAAATGGGCTTAATTTAGGCGAATTATCCCAGATAATGACTAATAATCAAAAAAAAATCCTAAGCTTCCTGTAGAGGCTTAGGACACTCAATAAATGGATTGTTTCTAAAATAGCAAATTTTAATAAAAATTTAGATTGTTTTTATTTATATCTAGCGTTTATCGAGTTTTTTCTTGGCTAACAACATCCCTATCTTTACTCCGACGCTACACATAGGCTCGTATGATGAAGATATAGAAAAAAGTAGCCAAATTGTAACGGCATCACATGGGCAGTATTTGGGAACTTGATTTTTACTCCCGTCCAATTTTGGACGAAAATCAGAAAAAAGTTTGGGAAGTTCTAGTGTGCGAAAGTCCCTTAGATACGCGCACCAAAATTGATTCTTTGTTTCGCTATGCTCAGTATTGCCCCAGTACCCAGGTAAACTCTGTATGGCTGCGAACCGCTTTGCAGCAAGCAATAGATAAAGCAGGAGAAGCACCGATTAAAATCCGCTTTTTCCGTCGCCAAATGAATAATATGATTACCAAAGCTTGTGGTGATATTGGTATTCCAGCACAGCCAAGCCGACGGACTTTGATACTTAATCAATGGTTACAGCAGCGGATTGAACAAGTGTATCCACAAGAACCAGGGTATGAAGGCGGGATAAATCCCTCGGTACGTTTAGAAGCACCTTTACCTCAACGCTTACCAGATGCTTTGGAATGGCAACAATGGGGATTTGTGACTTTACCAGCATCAGAATTGTTTGATATGTCTGAGTGGGAAATTGACTTTGGTGAAGGATTTCCCTTGGAGTTAGCACAAATTTCTGTTGAAACTAACATTCCTGGTATCTTGATTTTCTCACCAAGAGCCTTACCTCTAGCAGGCTGGATGTCTGGATTAGATTTAGCTTGGTTGAGATTTGACGACAATCCCCAAGGAGGAAGATTGCTTTTAGAAACTGGTGCAACAGAAAGCTGGATTTTAGCGAATCTCAAAAAACCTCAAATTCTGTCAGAAGCAAGAAATTTTGAACAAGCCAAGCAAAAAGCCAAGGGAGTGCATTTTATTGGGGTGCAGTCTGATCCCCAATCCGAATCTTTTGCAGGATTTTGGCTGTTGTGTGAGATCAATCTGTCTTAAAGTGAATTGGGGAATAGTTGTTGGTGGTTAGTAGTTGCTTGTTTACTCCCCACACTCCCCACACTCCCCATCTCTCACTGCCAGTACAAAACATGGTGTCTAAAAAGTTACCAAAAGATACACTAGCAGAACAGTTGCTGGAACTAGCCTTAAAAGCCGGAGCAGAAGCTGCTGAAGTTTATCAATCGCGATCGCTTTCTCGACCAGTATTTTTTGAGGCAAACCGTCTCAAGCAGCTAGAAACTAGCCAAGCTGAGGGTACAGCATTAAGATTATGGTCTAATGGACGTCCGGGACTGGCAGTAGCCTATGGGATTATGGAACCACAAGCTTTGGTAGAACGCGCCTTATCTTTGAGTCAGCTAAATCAACCGGAAACCTTGGAGTTAGGCAGTAACTTCCAGCCCTCTTACCCTGACTTAGGGCAAAATGTAACAGTAGAAAAATTAGTGGAGTGGGGTAAAGAAACAATCGCCCTGATTCGTGACGTTTACTCAGAAGTTGTTTGCAACGGCGACTGGGAATGTGATGTGGAAACTACTAGACTCGTAAATACTAAAGGTCTCGATTGTTACTACAATGACACTACTCTCAGTTGCTATCTTTCGGCTGAATGGGTACGGGGAGACGATATTTTAAGTGTTTCCGATGGTGAAACCGAACGTGACAACCTCCAACCGAAAAAACTTGCTCACCAAATTTTACAGCATCTGGATTGGACAAAAGAAAACGTTCCACCGCCTCATGGTCGTGTCCCAGTTTTGTTTACTTCTAAAGCGGCTGATATGCTGTGGGGTACTGTGCAAGCTGCGTTAAATGCCAAACGTTTACTGGAAGGGGCTTCTCCTTGGGCAGAACGCATTGGTAAGTTAGTAGTTTCTCCCTCCCTTACCCTTTACCAAGATCCTGAAGCAGGACCCTACAGTTGTCCTTTTGATGATGAAGGTACTCCGACTCAGCCTATGGTGTTTATCCAAAACGGAGAATTACAAAATTTTTACTGCGATCGCACCACCGCAAGTCAACTTAGTAGTTTTTCCACTGGTAATGGTTTTCGTCCGGGTTTGGGTAGTTATCCCACCCCTGGCTTATTTAATTTTCTCATCCAACCTGGTTCAGGATCACTAACAGAATTAATTAAGTTACTGGATGATGGTTTAATTGTGGATCAAATGTTGGGTGCTGGTAGTGGCATTTCTGGTGATTTTTCTATCAACGTAGATTTAGGCTATCGTGTCCAAAATGGTCAGGTAGTAGGACGTGTAAAGGATACGATGGTGGCAGGTAACGTTTATACTGCACTCAAACAAATAGCTAAACTAGGTGGCGACGCTGATTGGAATGGTTCGTGTTATACTCCTTCTCTCATTGTGGAAGGACTATCTGTAACTGGTAGAAATAATTGAATTTCGTTTCAACACTTAATATTATCCGCTCATATTGGGGATTGGGGATCAGCAACAAGTCAAAAAGTTTTTAATTTTTAATTGTTTTGTCCCCAATCCCTATTACTGCTTCTTCAATGTAAAAAAGAAGGTAGTACCTACACCTAACTCTGATTCTACCCAAACTTCTCCGCCATACATTTCTACAATTTTTTTAACTATGGCTAATCCAATACCAGTACTATCTGAGTTTTTGTTGTCAGATAGTTTTTGAAAAATTTTAAATATGCGCTCAAAATGTTCTTTTTCAATACCACAACCGTTATCTTTAACACTGATTTGCCAATATCCATTCTTTTCAGTACAAGCAATTGTGATCTTACCTTGTGGTTTATCTATGAATTTAATGGCATTACTCAATAAATTTTGAAAAACTTGTTCTATACGAGTTTCTTCACAATAAACTATAGGTAATTCATTAGTTATATCTATTTGAATATTTTCGATGGGTTCGAGTAATTCAATGACTTCTGTGACGACATCATTTAAATTTACTCGCCTGATTTCTTCTTTAATGCGTCCAATTCGCGAGTATTGCAATATTGCATCTATTAAACTATATATTTTTTTTACTCTAGCAATTAGCAGATTAATTAATTCCTTACCTTCATCGTCCAACTTGTCTGCATAATCAGATACTAACCATTCTGATAATGAGCTAATTCCCCTGAGCGGTGCTTTTAAATCATGGGAGACTATATAGGCAAAATCGTTTAATTCTTTATTAGTACTTTCTAACTCTTTTAATAACAACGCCATTTTTTCTTGAGACTGTTGACGTTGAAGAATTTCTTGCTGGAGTAGTTCATTGGTGTTGGCAAGTTCTCCTGTACGCTGTTCTACCAATTCTTCCAAATTTTCTTTATATTGGCGCAATTCTTGTTCTACTCGCTTACGTTCTAGAATTTCTGTTTGTAAAGCCTTATTCGCTGCTTCTAGTTGCGCTGGGCTAGGAAGAGCTAATGCTTGAGGCACTAGAGGTATTATGGTCAAAGCAGTATAAACAGAAACCAAAGCTGTGACAGATTTAATAGCACCTGATAACCAATAATCTGGATGCCAAAGTGTCCACACTCCCATAATATGGGTGGTACCACAAGAGACGATAAAAGCTCCAAACAAGAGAAAAACACTCTTGAATGGTACATCTTCCCGCTTACAGACAAAATAAATCAGTGTCAGTGGAATTGAGTAATAAGACAGAGCAATGAGCGAATCTGCTAAGATATGTACCCATACTAACTCCGGCATCCATAGGTAACAATGACCATGTGGGATAAAATTCCCGCTATAAAAAAAGTTACTCCAAAAATCCACTGTCAAATCTCCGGTATATAGAGTTTAAATACTATATAAAAAGTGAAAGCAAAGCTAATTTAGGAAACATTTTTTGTCAAAATAAACAAGTTAATGTGAAAAAATATATTTCGCTATGTAGAATAAATCCAAAATCCAGAGTAATCTAAAATCCAAAATCCAAAATTGTTTGACCCTTGATAATTGACTAATGACTATTGACTTTCTCAGTCACCTTAACCCCAGTCAACGCCGCGCCGTTGAACACTTTTGTGGACCTTTGCTAGTTGTTGCTGGTGCAGGTTCCGGTAAAACACGAGCGCTAACTTATCGGATTGCTAATCTGATTTTGCAACATCGTGTCGATCCTGAAAATATCCTCGCAGTGACTTTCACCAATAAAGCAGCGCGGGAAATGAAAGACCGGATTCAGAAGTTATTTGCTGAACAGTTAGCGATCGCAGAATTTGGTGAACGTTTTGATCTACTACCAGAATACGATCAAGGCAAGCTAAAATCGCGAGTTTGGCGTACTTATATCAAAGATTTATGGTGTGGTACTTTCCATAGTTTGTTTTCTCGGATTCTCCGCTTTGATATTGAAAAATATCAAGACGAAAAAGGACGACGTTGGAACCGTAATTTTTCCATTTTTGATGAATCCGACGCTCAGAGTCTGGTAAAAGAAATAGTTACAAAACAGTTAAACCTGGACGATAAAAAATTTGAACCGCGTTCAGTACGCTACGCTATTAGTAATGCCAAAAATAAAGGTTTATCACCTCAATATTTTGAGAGAGAACAGCCAAATTATCGGGGAAGAGTGATAGCTGAAGTTTACAATAGATATCAAGAACGGCTAGCAGAAAATAATGCCCTGGATTTCGATGATTTGATTCTTGTACCTGTAAAATTATTTCAGCAAAACGAGCAGGTCTTGGGTTATTGGCATCGCAAGTTTCATCATATATTAGTAGATGAATATCAAGATACTAACCGGACTCAATATGATTTAATTCGGTTATTAGTAACACATGGTGAAAACAATAAGAATAACTGGGATTGGAGCGATCGCTCAGTTTTTGTAGTAGGTGATGCTGACCAATCAATCTATTCTTTTAGAATGGCTGACTTTACGATTTTGCTAGAGTTTCAGCAGGACTTCGGCGATGGTTTACAGGATGATGATACCAGGACAATGGTAAAATTAGAAGAAAATTATCGCTCCTGTGAAAATATTCTGCAAGCTGCCAACGAACTGATCGAAAACAACACCCAACGCATTGATAAAATTCTACGCGCCACTAGAGGTGCAGGCGAACAGATTTATTTTTTCAAAGCTGATGACGAAATTGTTGAAGCCGAATTTGTTATTAATCAAATTCGCAATTTAGAAAGAGAAAACCCGGAATTAGATTGGGGAAGTTTTGCGATTCTTTATCGTACGAATGCTCAATCTCGCCCCTTTGAGGATCTTTTAGTCCGAGCGCAAATTCCCTACACTGTTGTTGGCGGGTTAAAGTTTTATGACCGCAAAGAAATTAAAGATGTACTCGCTTATTTAAGAGCGATCGCTAACCCAGCTGATACACTCAGTTTATTACGGGTGATTAACACTCCTCGCCGGGGAATCGGTAAAGCGACGATTGATAACTTAGTTGGTGCAGCTCAAGAATTAGGCACAACTTTGTGGGAAATACTGAGCGACGAAACATCAGTTAATACCTTAGCTGGACGTTCTGCCAAATCTGTAAATAAGTTTGCAGCCATGATTAGCCGTTGGCAAGCAGAACTAGCAACCATGCCAGCCTCCGATATTTTACAAGGTATAGTAGAAGACTCTGGTTATGTGCAAGACTTGATGAATCAGGGAACAGACGAAGCAGAAGACAGAGTAGAAAACGTCCAAGAGTTATTCAACGCCGTACTGCAATTTCAAGAAGAAAACGAAGAAGTTTCCTTGGGAAATTTCCTCGCCAGTGCAGCTTTGAGTTCCGATTTAGATAATCTCAAAGAAGGACAAAAAGCCGTTTCGTTGATGACTCTCCACGCTTCCAAAGGCTTAGAGTTTCCTGTGGTGTATATGGTGGGGTTAGAACAGGGGTTATTTCCTAACTACCGTTCGATGAACGATCCCTCAGCTTTGGAAGAAGAACGCCGTTTGTGTTATGTGGGGATTACTCGCGCCCAAGAAAGATTATTTATCTCCCACGCGCGGGAACGTCGCCTTTATGGTAGTCGAGAACCAGCAGTGCGATCGCAATTCCTCGACGAATTACCCGAAGAATTATTAGTTACTCATCGTCCTGGTAGAGTTGCTTACACAAAAACAGCTAATGGAAATGTACCACAGCGCGGAACCAAAACCAAACAAAGCGTTACAGAAAATTGGCAAGTAGGCGATCGCGTCTTACACAAAATCTTTGGCGAAGGTGAAATTACACACGTCTTTGGTTCTGAGAAAAAAGTTTCTGTAGCAATTAAATTTGATCACCTTGGTCAAAAAATTATCGATCCTCAAGTTGCACAGTTGCAACGGGTGGATTAGGGGAGTGCGAGGATGCAATATGGAAAAAACTAACTCCAGTAATTAAAGTACTTCTAGTTTTATGACCGACTCTGGTTCAGATGACAACTCCCAATTACTTTCTGTAACTCAAACTGCCAGGTTACTTAATGTAACCCGTCAGCGAGTTCACGACCTCATCAAAAATGGTCAAATTGGAGCTTGCAAACTTGGGCGTTACTACTACATAGAAACTGTTGAGGTAGAAAGATATAAGAATCAACCTACTGGAAAACCCTATCAGCCACGTAGCACAACTTCCAAAGAAAACTCCATTTACAATTGTCAATAGAGTTTGTAGACTCAAACAATACTAACGTACTGAGGGTTAAGTCAATGCTCCCATTTCAAGCGATCGCACCTGATGTTGCAACTCAAAAAGGATTGCAACAGGTTTATATGAGTGAACATGGTATCCTCTATCAAGGAGACTGTCTTAAACTTCTGTCAGCGTTACCTGATGAGTGTGTAGACCTTGTATTTGCTGATCCACCTTTTAATCTTGGTAAAGAATATGGTGAAGGTGTCAGTGATCAGATGGAGGTGGATAAGTATTTAGGCTGGTCAAAACAGTGGCTTGGCGAGAGCATTCGAGTACTTAAACCTGGTGGCAGTTTATTTGTCTTCAACCTGCCTAAATGGTGCATAGAGTACGGTGCATATCTCAATCAGAGGGGGATGTGGTTTCGGCATTGGATTGCTTGCAGAATGCCGAAGGCTTTTCCCAGAGGTAAAAAAATGTCTCCTGCTCACTACGGACTGATCTATTACACCAAAGGAGAACCAGCTGTCTTCAACAAAGTTTATACACCAATTCAAGTTTGTCGGCATTGTGGTGGAGAAATTCGTGACTATGGTGGACATCGAAAAAAACTCAATGAAAAGGGTATTAATTTGATGGATGTCTGGGATACGCCGGAGGATGTTTGGGAAGATGTCCCTGACGCTGATCCTACAGAAATTTTATGGACATTAGCAGAGGAAATGTGGACTGATATTCCACCAGTTCGGCATCGTCGGCATAAAAAACGAGTTCCCAATGAACTGGCTCCCATTATGCTAGAGCGGATTATTGCAATGGCATCCAATCCAGAGCAGCTTGTGCTTGATCCATTTGGGGGTTCTGGCACTACATTCTATGCAGCAGAAAAATTACACCGTTACTGGATTGGTTCGGAAATTGGTGATACAGAGCCAGCAATAGAACGATTGACTGATTTGGCTAATGGAATAATAGAGCAATGGGAATCGGCAAGAGGAAACAAAAAATTGAAGCAACGCAAAACAAATACATTACAACTGCCAATTCCTTATTCTACATAGCTTTTACTACAGAAAAATTCAAACTAAAGCACGACCATCTGTTCCTTTAGTGATTGTTGGTACATTAGGATCTATCTGATCATGTTCAATCACGAAGATTGCCAGAAAACCCTCTTCAAGTCGGACTGAGCGCCAAACATCAAAGTATGGCTCTAGCTCTTCATAGTTGCCTATCCGATCAGTTAAATAAGGGTAAATTTTTCTACTTGGAAGTACCAAGACAGCACCGAGAAAAACACCACGTAGCAATCCCAGAACCATTTTATTGACTGCTCTATGGCTTGAGGAAATATTGCCTGTTTCCCACTCAAGTGCAAAAAGATGGTTGTCAATAACTTTTGTTGCATCCACTTTTCCTGGTGATCTGGTTGCATAGTTAATTGAAGTTTCCAACTTCCATCCAAATTTATCCCTCAGTGCAATCATACAAGCTTCTTTAATTGGCTTGACACCATTACCATGCTTTGCTGGATTGATGGTAAAGCTGGATGTACCAGGAGGATGAACAATTAGAGAAATAGCATCACGAATTTCCGCTCTAATGATAGACCAATCGCTTGATTCTTCAAAACTTCCAACACTGATTAGAGAAACTTCTTGCACAATTTTCATACTGACTACTCACTGAGTTAGTTAAGCCAGAGTAGTGCAGTTTTGCCTATTTATTGCGAGAGTTAAGCTTTGTTTCTACATCATTCAACCTTATACAATTCCTTATACAACTCATCTGGCTTTTTCAGTCCTGTTGTAGTATTTACAAATTGGATAGTCTGTTATCTTAAATTCTCCACTTTCTAGGCTTGATGCGGTTTAATAAACTTAATCTAAATGTAAACTGCGTTGGAAAAATCAGGCGACAAGGGAGAAATATCAATTCAAAATTCAGAACTTTTTTACTTATTACCCCAATCCCCAATTTCTCACCCCTTTTCCCAATCCCCAATGACTATTCACAACTTTCACTGATAAACTTGAACTTTCCGCCTTGCCAAATAATTAGCGCCTATGGTGCATATAAAAAGGGTTGAACTTACCAATTTTAAATCCTTCGGTGGCACTACCTCTGTCCCTCTGCTATCGGGGTTTACTGTCGTTTCTGGTCCGAATGGTTCCGGGAAATCGAATATTCTTGATTCGTTGCTGTTTTGCTTAGGACTTTCTAGTTCTAAGGGAATGCGCGCCGATCGCCTACCTGATCTTGTCAACACAACTCAAACTAGTAAGTCTCGTAGTGCTGTGGAAGCGATTGTGACGGTGACGTTTGATTTATTGGATCATGAACCAGATGAATTTTTAGATATGGAACCGATTGTTTCCACTGTCGAAGTTGATACTTTCGATGACGAAACCCCCCCTGTATCCCCCCCGTACACGGGGGGGACGGAAGGGGAGGTTGAACCAACAGAAGACGAAAGAAATCGCAAACAAAAAATCCGCGCGATCGCTGGTGGAGAGTGGAGTGTCACTCGGAGATTACGCGTAACTCCTCAAGGAACTTATACCTCAAACTATTACATTAACGGAATTTCTACTACTCTGACAGAGTTACACGAAGAATTAGAGCGTCTGCGGGTTTATCCAGAAGGTTACAACGTCGTTTTGCAAGGGGACGTTACCAGCATTATTTCGATGAATGCGCGGGAAAGGCGGGAAATTATTGATGAGTTGGCAGGGGTGGCTTCTTTTGATCGTAAAATTAAGCAAGCTAAAAATACTCTGGAAGAAGTTAGGGAAAAAGAAGACAGTTGTCGAATTATTGAAACCGAATTAACTACACAGTGCGATCGCTTGTCGCAAGATAAAGCTAAAGCCGAAAAATACCAAAAGCTCCGGACTGAATATCTCGAAAAACAAAAGTGGGAAGCGGTTTTATCTTGGCGTACCCTGCAAAATCATCAAGAAAAGTTAGCAAACCAAATTCAAGCAGGCGATCGCACTTCTACTGAACTCACTGAACAACTCACTCACCTTAACACCCACATTACCCAAAAAAATCTTGAACTTGACCAACTCAACGCCCGTGTGAAAGCATTGGGAGAAGAAGAACTGTTAGCAGTACAAGCAATTCTGGCAAATCAAGAAGCGGAACGTAAACAACTTCAGCGTCAACAAACTGAACTCGAAACAGCATCCCAAGAAACAGCCAAGCGTTTAACTCAAACTCAGCAAGAAATTCAACAGCATCAGCAAACTATAGAACAATTGGTGCAACAACAAAATGTAGAGACGTTACATGTAACGTCTCTACAACAAGAACGCGACGCAGTTCAACAACAATTAGAAAATTCCCGCCAAGCAGCAGCAGAAATCGCATCAGCTTCCGAAGCGTGGGTACAACAACAAACTGCACTCAATCGCCAAATTGAAACTTTGCTGCAAACGGTCGAACCCCAACGCACCGAACAAGCGCAGCTAAGGGAACGAAACAATCAACTACAGCAGCAAATTCAAGAACAAACCCAGTTAATTCAAACAGTAGAACCAGAAATTGCTGATAAACAATCCCAAATTTCTGATGTAGAGACGTTACATGTAACGTCTCTACAACAAATCGAAACCTTAACGCCAAATCTCACCGCTACAGAACAAGAATTACAAATCCAACAGGAAACCCAAAAGCGCCTTTTACAAGAACAGCGCGAAAAACAACGCCAGTTGGATAAATTAGAAGCACAAGCGCAAGCACAGCAAGAAGTCCAAGGGACTGGTGCAAGTAAAGTCATTCTCCAATCAGGAATGTCTGGGATTTGTGGGCTGGTTGTGAAGTTAGGACGAGTGGAACCGCGTTTTCAACTAGCTTTGGAAATTTCTGCTGGGGCGCGGTTGGGACATATTGTGGTGGAAAATGATGCTGTCGCCGCAGCTGGCATTGAATTATTAAAGCAAAGACGGGCGGGGAGAGCAACCTTTTTACCGTTAAATAAAATTCAAGCACCCAGATTTACCCATGATGCAACGCTGCGTTTGGCTCAAGGTTTTATTGGTTATGCTGTGAATTTGGTAGAATGTGCGCCGCGTTATCGTGATGTGTTCGCTTACGTTTTCGGAAATACAGTCGTGTTTTCCACCTTAGAACACGCGCGGAAAAATTTGGGACTTTACCGCATTGTCACCCTCGAAGGCGAATTGTTAGAAACTAGCGGTGCGATGACTGGTGGTAGCGTTTTCCAACGTTCGGCGTTACGCTTTGGTAGTGGTGAAGCGGGCGATCATGTAGAGACTTTACATGTAACGTCTCTACGCAAGCGGTTGGAGGATATTGAAAGAATTTTGGAACGTTGTACTGAGGCGATCGCATCTCTTGCAACTCGCACCAAACAGCTTTCCCAAGAATTAACAGAAGCACGTCAAACTAGGCGCGAACAGCAATTACAGCTAGAACAGTTACAAAAAGAAATCAAAACCCTGACTTCGCAGTTAGAAACCACGCGATCGCAACTTAGCCAAAATACCGAAAAATTAACTTCTGCTCAATCACGCTTGGAAGTTCTGGATCGGGAATTACCAGACCAGGAGCAACAATTACAACAACTACGCCACGCACTCACAGAGTTGGAAGCCTCCCAAACTCCCCAGGAATGGCAGCAAATCCAAGCTGTGATTAAAGAACAAGAGCAACAATTGCAACAACGTGACCAGGTGTTACGGTCAGCCGAACAAAACCTCAAAGACTTAGAAAATCGGCAACAACGCTTACAGGAGAAAATTCAAGAATCAGAACAGCGTATTATTGAATACCAAAGACAAGAAACATCATGTAGAGACACGAAATTTCGCGTCTCCAATGAAATCACCACCACAGACGAACAAATCTCCCAAACCCGCCAGCGTTTGAGCGAAATGGAAGCGAATTTGGGAGAAGAAAAACAAAAGCGCGATCGCACCGAACAGGAATTACGTGGTGACACCCAGCGTCAACAACAATTAGAGTGGGAAATTCAAAAACTCCAAGAAACCCAGCAAACACGACGGGAAGAACTCGCCAATCTTCAAGCGCAACTGCAAACAGTGGTAGCTGACTTACCATCACCCTTACCAGAAGTACCAGATAAAGTTGATTTAGAAGAGTTGCAAAAAGAATTGCGATCGCTTGCCAAACGCCTGCAAGCAATGGAACCTGTTAATATGCTGGCGTTAGAACAATACGAACGTACACAAAAACGGTTAGAAGAACTCAGTCAAAAGTTGCAGACGTTAGAAGCAGAACGCACCGAATTATTGTTACGAATTGAAAACTTTACCACACTCCGCCAGCGTGCTTTTAAAGAAGCATTCGACGCCGTTAATGAAAACTTTAAATCCATTTTTGCCACTCTTTCTGAAGGTGACGGCTATTTACAACTCGACAATCCCGAAGATCCCTTTATCAGTGGCTTAAATTTAGTCGCACACCCCAAAGGTAAACCAGTACAGCGCCTTGCTTCCATGTCTGGGGGAGAAAAATCTCTCACCGCCTTAAGCTTTATTTTTGCCCTCCAAAGATATCGTCCCTCACCGTTTTATGCATTTGATGAAGTAGATATGTTTCTGGATGGAGCAAACGTGGAACGATTAGCTAAAATGATTAAACAACAGGCGCAACAAGCACAATTTATAGTTGTGAGTTTGCGTCGCCCGATGATAGAATCAGCCGAACGCACAATTGGCGTTACTCAAGCCAGAGGTGCTTTTACTCAAGTGTTGGGTATTAAGTTACAATCGTCTAATACATCGGCTTGAGTTTTTGTTAATAATAGTGTATAGATAAACCGGATTCGAGATCAGGGACTCGGTATAGAATGACCTCTGAACAAATAATTAGGCGTTCCGATATTTTAAATACCCAGGTGATTACCCGTGACAACGGTAAACGGCTAGGCATAGTCAGTCAAGTCTGGGTGGATGTAGATCAGCGAGAGGTTGTGGCTCTTGGCTTACGAGACAGCCTGATCTCCGTGTCTGGCATACCGCGCTATATGTACCTCAACAACATCAACCAAATCGGGGATGTAATTTTGGTTGATAACGAGGATGTCATCGAAGACATTGAGGTTGAGGCTTTCAGCAACCTGATAAGTTGGGAAGTAATTACAGAAACAGGTGAAGTCTTAGGAAAAGTCCGGGGCTTCAAGTTCAACGGCGAGACCGGGAAGATATATTCTATCACCATCGCCTCTTTAGGACTACCCCAAATTCCTGATTCCTTCCTCAGTACCTACGAACTATCCATCGAAGAAATTGTCAGCACAGGCCCCAACCGATTAATTGTCTTCGAGGGGGCTGAAGAACGGGTAACTCAGTTAACAGTAGGTGTTCTAGAGCGCCTTGGTATCGGTAGAGCGCCTTGGGAACGCGAAGACGTGGACGACTACAACTACGCGCCGCGTCAAGTCGCACCTGCGAACCAACTACCAAGTGGAGTCCCCATTGAACCAATTAAACCCAAAATTCGCACTCCCGAACCTGTAGCAGATAAGGAATGGGACGAAGACTATTACGAAGAGGAACGTCCACCTCAAAGACGGGTGATGGAAGCACGAGCCTACGAGTCCATCCGCTACGAAGAAGAAGAGGAAGAAGACAACTGGAGTGAAGCTACGGGTAAAGATAGGTACGAAGCCCAACCTTACGAACCACCCCAACCTTACACCAGTAAATCCTACGTCGAAGATTACGAAGATTACGACGACGACCTCAAGCGCGACGCTTGGGACGACGAACCCCCACAACCAGTGAACATTCCCAAGAAAGTCAAAGAGAAAATGCCAGAGTATGAAGAAGAAGGCGGCTATTAAATCAGTTAACAGTGATCAGTTATCAGTGATCAAGGGTTAATAATCTGCGAGTATAGATCCCCGGCTTTAGAAAAGTCGGGGATCTTTCAATGAGGGGTAATTTTGAAAGTTCGTAGTCAGCACTTTAGTGCTTATGGTGTAATGTATTTTTCTTCGAGTCTTAGTGTCTTATAGCACTTCTCACTCGATTGCAATACAGTCGGAACCCCACCCCGGCTTTGCTGACGCAAAACCTCCCCTCCCCGCTTGCCTGCGGTGTACACAGAAGTCTTATAAAGTTGCCTAGTAGCGTTTTGATCCCCCCTAACCCCCCTTAAAAAAGGGGGAACTAGAATCAAAGTCCCCCTTAAAAAGGGGGATTTAGGGGGATCAGAGGATTTATGTGTACACCGCAGCCCCGCAAGCGGGGAGGGGATTAAGGGGTGGGGTACGTATTGGACACAACCGAGAACTGCTATAGTAGTTAAAAAATTGACTTTTGAACCACCAAGGCACAAAGACACGAAGGTGAACTGATAACTGATAACTGATATAAAAATCTCTATCACCAGTAATACCACAGCTGGTATTGTGAAAGCGGCAAGACCAAAGCAAAAGTAAAAAGATGGAAATCGCTACAACCACAGTACCCCGTTGGTTTGTTCGCAGAGATATTGATGGTTTATTTGGGCTGGCGCTCGATAATTTTATTCAAATTTTATTGATTGTTAATTTATGTCAAACAGTGCTTGGCTTTCCTGCGTCGTTGGTTTATGGGCGCATTTTGCCAGGAATTGCTTTAAGTTTGATTGTTGGCAACCTCTATTATGCATGGTTAGCCAAGGAGCAGGGCAAACGTGAGCAACGGGACGATATTACTGCTTTGCCCTATGGAATTAACACCGTCAGCCTGTTTGCCTATATTTTTCTGGTGATGTTACCTGTAAGATTAGCGGCAATTTCTGGGGGTGCATCTAGCGAACAAGCTGCTGAATTGGCTTGGCAAGCAGGACTTGTGGCTTGCTTTGGTTCGGGTTTGATAGAATTTGCTGGGGCTTGGGTAGGAGAGCCACTGCGCCGTCTCGCTCCCCGTGCAGCACTGCTTTCCACTTTGGGCGGTATTGCGCTGACTTTTATTGCCATTGGTTTTCTATTTCGTACTTTTGCCAATCCTGTAGTCGGTTTAGTGCCTCTTGGTGTAATTCTGGTGACTTATTTTGGGCGGGTGCGATTTGACATACCCGGTGGCTTGTTAGCTGTTATTTTAGGAATTGCCCTTGCTTGGACAACAGGTTTGCTAAGTTGGGATCAGGCTAAGTTTGCCGCTACCCTACAACCAATTGGGTTTTATCTGCCTGGATTATGGCTAGGAAAATTTTGGAGCAGTCGTTCAGTCTTGGTGGAATATTTCAGCATTATTTTACCAATGGGATTATTTAATCTTGTTGGCAGTCTCCAGAATTTAGAAAGTGCGGAAGCTGCGGGTGATAATTATCCGGCTGCTCCTTGTCTGGCGGCAAATGGTATTGGTACATTAGTTGCTGCTATTTGTGGTTCCTGTTTTCCGACTACTATTTATATTGGTCATCCTGGTTGGAAAGCTTTGGGAGCAAGAGTTGGTTACTCTGTACTTAATGGCATAATTATGGGCTTGCTTTGCTTGACTGGAACTGTAGCGATGCTGGCTTACTTTGTGCCGATCGAAGCGGGGATGGCAATTGTGTTGTGGATTGGAATTGTGATTGTCGCTCAAAGCTTTACAGCCACGCCGTCGCACCATGCACCAGCAGTAGTTGTGGGACTATTACCGGGGATTGCTGGTTGGGGTGCTTTAATTGCCAAAAATGCGCTGCGAGCAGCAGGTTTGGGTACAGTAGAGAAACCTTTGACACCAGCTTTAATTGAGCAGTTTAAGTTGAGCGATACATATATTGATGGGGCTTTTGCTCTGGAACAGGGGTTTATTTTTTCTGCCATGATTTTAGCGGGCATAACAGTTTATATTATTGAGCGCAAGTTTCGCCAAGCTGCCTATTGGTCTTTGCTTGCTGCTGTTATCTCCTGGGTTGGATTAATGCACAGTTATCGTTGGACTGTCGCAGATACAGTTGTTAATTTAGGCGCTGGAACTGGTACACCTTGGGCTATTGGCTATATAATGCTGGCGATTCTCTTGTTCTATGTCGATTGGCAAGAAAGACGTAGGCTAAAAACTCCGTCAACGAGTGTTTGAACTTCGTTGACGTCTGTTCTCCGTTTCCTTGATCCTACGGTGTACACATAAGTCAAAATTTTTCATGTTGAAACTGTATCCCGCCTAG
>NZ_JCACKS010000221.1:0-44659 GCF_059505505.1 Pelatocladus sp.
AGATGCACAGCTTTATCTTAATAAATGTACTTCATTAGACCGGTAAACGCTATAGCCAACAGCAACAGCAAACCCTGCAACGCTATTACGATGCTAATCAGTTACTGCTCGATTGCTTGAATAGCAATTGTGAGGTGACAACTGCTATCAGGCAGGAAATTGAAGCAACCTTATTATTGCCGACTAAGGAACTTGAGGACAGGGAATGGCAATAGAACTGAGGTTATTTACCTACTGCTGTTTTTTAGAGTAGAGTACACAGATGAATAAGTATTTTGAAATTGTGAAATCGAGCGATCGCTTGATTATGCCTAAAATGTAGCAAAATCATCTAAGTGAGTTCTCCAAAATTTGACAAAATTCACCATTTGTGGGGATGTCAGTATTTAGTGAATCAGTAAAATTTATGCCAACAGGTTGAGTTACAAAACTTTTTATTTGGCTTAATATTTGAGATACTGCAAAAAGCTAGGCGTGTTGTGCTGGGCAAGAATTTGGAATGCGCGCTCTTCTCAACTGTCCTGCTTGATAAATCTGCAACAGGAGTTTGACTGTATGTACTTCTCACTCTGGCCTGGTAGACCATATCCTCTGGGAGCAAACTGGGATGGCAAGGGTACTAATTTTGCTATATTCTCAGAACATGCGACTTTAGTTGAATTGTGTCTATTCGATCAAAAAGGTCGAGAAACCCGGTTAGAAATTAAAGAAGTGACTAACTTCACTTGGCATGGTTATGTGCCTGGAATTGGCCCTGGTCAAAGGTATGGTTTTAGAGTTCATGGCCCTTTTGCGCCGGAAGAAGGACATCGCTTTAACCCCAACAAACTATTAATTGATCCCTACGCTAAGGCAATTGATGGCGATGTCCGCTTTGGTGAAGAAATATTTGGTTATCGTTGGGATGATCCAAATGAAGATTTAGGTTTTTCTGAACTTGACGATGCTCATCTAGTTCCTAAATCAGTTGTTGTTGATCAGTCTTTTGATTGGGAAGGAGACGAATTGCTACGAACTCCCTGGCATGAGACTGTGATTTATGAAACTCATGTCAAGGGCTTTACTAAACTACACTCAGAAATTCCCCCAAAGCTACGTGGAACCTATGCTGGACTGGCTCATCCCGCCGCGATTTCTCACTTGCTATCCTTGGGTGTAACGGCAGTAGAATTAATGCCAATCCATCATTTTTTGGCCTATCCCGGACATTTAGTAGATAAGAACTTAAAAAATTACTGGGGCTACGATTCTATTTGCTACTTGGCTCCCTACTCTGGTTATAGTGCCAGTGGTTCTCTAGGACAACAGATGCGGGAGTTTAAGCAGATGGTGAAGGCATTACACAATGCTGGCATTGAGGTGATCTTAGATGTAGTTTACAATCACACAGGTGAAGGCAACCACATGGGGCCAACTTTATCCCTACGTGGTATCGATAATGCTTCTTACTACCGTCTGGTTGATGGCAATTACCGTTACTACATGGACTTTACAGGTTGTGGTAATTCTCTTAACGTCCGCCATCCCCAAGTGCTAAAACTGATTATGGATAGTCTACGCTACTGGGTATTGGAATGCCATATTGATGGTTTCCGTTTTGACTTGGCATCGGCGTTAGCTAGAGAATTATACGCGGTTGACCGTCTGGCAGCTTTCTTTGATATTATCCACCAAGATCCAGTAATCGCAGATGTGAAATTAATTGCTGAACCTTGGGATGTGGGTGAAGGAGGCTACCAAGTAGGCGAATTTCCTCTGTTATGGTCGGAGTGGAATGGTAGGTATCGCGATACTGTACGGGACTTTTGGCGTGGAGAAGACAGCCGCATGGCAGAATTTGCTTATCGGTTTACAGGCAGTTCTGACTTATATGAGTTTAATGGCCGCAGTCCCAGCGCTAGTGTTAATTTTATTACTGCCCACGATGGCTTTACTCTCCATGACTTAGTTAGCTACAACGAAAAGCATAACGAAGCCAACGGCGAAGATAACCGAGACGGGGAAAGCCATAATCGTTCGTGGAATTGCGGTATTGAAGGTGACACTAATGACCGGGAAGTAACACAACTGCGGCGAAAGCAACTGCGGAACTTCTTGACTACGCTGTTTCTTTCCCAAGGTGTACCCATGCTAGTAATGGGTGACGAAATGGGGCGATCGCAACGAGGAAACAACAATCCGTACTGTCAAGATAACGAAATTTCCTGGCTGGATTGGGATTTACAAGAAGAAAACGAAGCGCTGTTAGACTTTACTCGTCAATTAATTGATTTACGTCGCAGACATCCAGTCCTGCGAAGACGCAAATGGTTCCAAGGTCGAGCCATTCACGGCTCTGGTGTCCATGATATTTTGTGGTTTAACCCCGATGGTGGTGAAATGACAGAGGAACAATGGAACGATGGTTTTACAAAAGCGATCGGCATTTTCCTCAATGGCGAAGAAATCGCCACACCAGGGCCAAGGGGTGAGCGGATTATCGATGAAAACTTTTTATTATTCTTCAACGCCCACTACGAAATGGTGGAATTCACAATTCCTAAAGGACTACAGGATTGGGAATGGCTCACCATTATTGATACTACTAAACCCCGCTTTGTGCAACGCGGTAAACGTTACATCGAAGATAAACCTGTACAAGTAGAAGCGCGATCACTTGTGATGTTGCAACGTATGGGCAGAGTTTCTCACGATGATGAAGATTAGGAATAGGGGATAGGGTATGAATCAGTTAACAGTGACCAGTTTAATTTGATAACTGATAACTGATAACTGATTAGTTATCTTCCCACACTCCCCACATTCCCCTATCCCCCATTCCTCATAACTAAACACTAACTATCAACAATCAATATGTATATCGGTTCTCAATATTTAGGCGATCGCACTTGCAAGTTTACTCTCTGGGCGCCCTTAGAGGGTAATGTTGCTGTTCATCTTGTTTCCCCAGAAGAAAAAATTATTCCCCTGCAAAAGGATGAAAGGGGGTATTGGCAGGGAACTGTCAATAACGTTGAGCCTGGATGTCTTTATTTTTACCAATTGGATGGTCAAGTTGACCGAGCTGATTCCGCTTCCCATTTTCAACCCCAAGGAGTTCATGGCCCTTCGCAAGTTGTTGACCACAGCAGCTTTAGCTGGACTGATGCCGAGTGGCAGGGAATTCCACTTGAGCAAATGGTCATTTATGAATTACATGTCTCTACTTTTACTGAAGAAGGTACATTTGAGTCCATAATTCCTCGGATTGCCGAATTGCTGGAATTAGGTATCAATGCGATTGAAATTATGCCCGTTGCTCAATTTCCAGGCGATCGCAACTGGGGCTATGATGGTACTTTTCCCTATGCGGTACAAAATTCCTATGGTGGCGTTGATGGCTTGAAAAAATTAGTAGACGCCTGTCATCAGCAAGGAATGGCTGTAATTTTAGATGTTGTCTATAACCATCTTGGCCCAGAAGGCAATTATCTTTGGGGATTCGGTACTTATTTTACTGACCATTACAAAACACCTTGGGGTAGTGCAGTTAATTTTGACGGGTCTTACAGTGATGGGGTGCGGAATTACTTTGTGCAGAATGCGCTGTACTGGCTAGAAACTTTCCATATTGACTGTTTGCGTTTGGATGCAGTCCACGCTATCTATGATTTTGGCGCTAAACATATTTTGGCAGAGATTGCCGAAGCAGTTGCTGAACTTTCGCAACGAGGATATAAACGCTACCTGATTGCCGAAAGTGATTTAAACGATCCCCGCATTATCCGTTCTCCCGAAGTTGGTGGTTACGGGATTGACGCACAATGGAGTGATGATTTTCACCATGCTTTACATACTGTACTTACAGGAGAAAATCAAGGATACTATAAAGATTTTGGTCAATTAGAACAACTGGCCAAAGCATATCGCGAAGGTTTTGTTTACACTTGGGACTACTCTCCCCATCGTCATCGCTATCACGGGAATGAAGCAAGCGGTTGTTTTTCGCAGCAATTTGTAGTGTGTTCTCAAAACCATGATCAGGTAGGTAATCGGATGATGGGCGATCGCCTTACCTCCTTAATCTCCTTTGAAGGGTTAAAATTAACTGCGGCAGCTGTTTTGCTGTCTCCTTATGTTCCTTTGTTGTTTATGGGTGAAGAATATGGTGAAACTGCACCTTTTCTCTACTTTGTCAGTCACAGTGACCCTGACCTAATTAAAGGGGTGAGGGAAGGTAGAAAGGCAGAATTTGCTGCATTTTTTGAAATTTATGGTCAAGAAGCACCAGATCCGCAAGCAGTAGAGACGATGAAGCGATCGCGCTTAAATTGGGAAAAGCGTCATGAGGGCAAAAACCGGATGTTATGGTTGTTTTACCAAAAATTACTCAAACTGCGGAGAGAAATTCCTGCACTTGCTAATTTGGATCGCCATAACTTAGAAGCATCGGTAATCGAACCAAACAAGGTTTTACAGCTGCGGCGGTGGTGTGAAAATAATCAAGTATTATGCTGGCTGAATTTTAGCCAAGAAGTTGGTAAGATAAAAGCAAATATACCTAGTGGTCCCTGGAAAAAACAACTGGACTCGGCTGATTCTGCTTGGGGTGGTGACAACTCCCAGTTACCCGAAATACTAGACACTGAATCCCAGTCAACTTTTGCACTTAATCCTGAAAGTGTAGTTGTTTATTGTCAGTAGTCTTTTGTCATTAGTCATTTGTCCTTTGTCATTTGTAATTCTAATGAGCAATAGCTAATGACTAATGACCAATGACCAATAACCATTGACTAATAACTAATCATGGAAATACCAGTAGCAACATACCGGATACAGTTTACCCCTAGCTTTGGTTTTGATCAAGCCAAGGCGATCGCTTCTTACTTAGCAGAACTAGGAATATCTAATTTATACGCATCCCCAATTTTAACTGCCAGAAAAGGTAGTACTCACGGTTACGATACTGTTAACCCCAACGAAATTAATCCCGAATTAGGCGGAAAAGAGAAGTTTTTTGAATTAGTTGAAGAACTCAAGCATTTTAATCTCGGTTGGGTGCAAGATATAGTACCCAACCATATGGCATTTGATAGTCAAAATCACATGCTTGTAGATGTTCTGGAAAATGGTTTTGACTCTCAATATCGAGAGTTTTTTGATATTGATTGGCATCATCATTATCCAGAAAATCAAGGCAAAGTTTTAGCACCTTTTTTAGGTAAATTTTGTGGTGATTGTTTAGAAAGTGGTGAACTCAAGCTCCAATATGATCACAGTGGTCTAACTATCAACTATTACTCACTAAAATTTCCCATTCGGATTGAATCTTACTCTCAAGTTTTTACCTACGATGTAGGACGTATACGAGATAAATTAGGTAGAGATCATCCTCATTTTATGAAATTTCTGAGTATTCTCTACATGTTGAAATACATTCCATCAGGGGAGGAAGGAAGAGAACGCTACGACCAGATTATTATTACCAAACGCATGTTATGGGAACTGTGGAATGATAGTCCCGAAATTAAAGAATTTATCGAAGATAATATTCGTAAATTTAATGGTGAATCGGGAAACCCTGAAAGTTTTAATCATTTAGAAAACCTCCTCAATGAACAATTTTTCCGTCTTGCTTATTGGAAAGTTGGAAATGAAGAACTCAATTACAGACGTTTTTTTACTGTTAATGATCTCATTTCACTCAAAATAGAAGACGAACAAGTTTTTCATGCTACTCATACCTGTATCTTAAAACTAGTTGAAGAGGGAATAATTAGCGGTTTAAGAATTGACCATATTGATGGTCTTTATGATCCGGCACAATATCTCAATCGACTACGAGAACATGCTCCTGATGTTTATTTAGTTGTAGAAAAAATCCTTGAACCCCATGAAGAATTGCCAATAAATTGGCCAATTCAAGGTACAACTGGTTATGATTTTCTCAATCAAGTAAATGGCATTTTCTGCCAACAATCAACAGAATCCGAGTTCAATTCTATTTATCAGCGCTTTTTAGGGAGAAAAGTTGATTGTGAGGAATTAATTGACCAAAACAAAAGATTAATTATTAGTAGACACCTAGCAGGAGATATTGATAATTTAGCTCACTTACTGAAGCAAATTTCTGGTCGCTATCGCTATGCTAGTGACTTTACAATGTACGGCTTAAAAGCTGCTTTAGTAGAAATTTTGGCATTGTTTCCTATTTATCGCACCTATATTAATGGCGCAGGAGCTAGCAAAGCAGATCGGGAATATATTCAGCAGGTAATGACACAAGCTAAAAAGAATATTCCCAACTTCCTCAACGAATTAAGCTTTATTGAAAAGTTTCTCATCCTTGACATTGATGAAGACCTCTCCCCAGAAGATCAGGAACAATGGTTGCATTTCTTGATGCGTTTACAACAATTTACTGGGCCATTGATGGCGAAAGGCGTAGAAGATACAGTTTTATATGTCTATAATCGCCTAGTCTCGCTCAATGAAGTCGGTTCTCATCCCACAGATTTTGGTATTTCTCTAGAAGATTTCCATACTTTCAATCAACAGCGTGCTTCTCAATGGCCCCACGCCATGAATGCTAGTTCTACCCACGATACCAAACGTGGTGAAGACATGCGCGCTCGAATTAATGTACTCTCGGAAATTCCCGAAGAGTGGGAAATTCATCTCAAAGAGTGGCGTGAGATTAATGCTCCCTACAAAGAAACTGTAAATAAACAGGATGTACCAACTCCCAACGATGAATACTTTTTCTATCAATCATTGATAGGGGCGTTTCCCTATAAAGACGAAGAGTATCCAGGCTTTGTTGAGCGGATACAACAATATATTATTAAAGCTATCCGTGAAGCCAAAGTCCATACAGCTTGGCTTAAACCAGATACAGCCTATGAAAATGCTTTCACTAATTTTGCCGATCGCGTCTTGAAAGATCCTCAGAATAATCCATTTCTGGAAGCTTTCCGTCCGTTCCAACGCAAAATCCAACACTACGGCATTTTAAATTCTCTCTCCCAGACGTTAGTGAAGGCAACTGCTCCAGGTTTACCAGATTTTTATCAAGGATCGGAACTTTGGGATTTAAGTATGGTAGATCCGGATAACCGTCGTCCGGTAGACTTTGAAATCCGACAAGAATATCTGCAAGACATCAAAACCAAAGCAGCACAAGACATGTCAAGCTTAATTGCAGAGTTGCTGCAAACCCCAGAAGATGGACGAGTGAAGCTATTCTTGACTTATCAACTTTTACAAGCACGGCGAAAATACTTAGATGTATTCCAATGGGGAACCTATGTCAAATTGTCGGTAGCAGGTAGCTTGAAAAGCCATGTTGTAAGTTTTGCTAGAGAATTACCAGACACGAAAATAATTGCGATCGCTCCTCGTTTCCTCACCTCCTTAGTTAAAGAAGGCGAGTATCCTTTGGGTGAACAAGTATGGCACGAAACCCGCATTGTTCCCCCTGCTGGTTCCTCTGATATTTGGTATGACGCCATCACTGGACAGAAAGTACAAGGCGAAGATACCCTGTGGTTGCGGGAGATATTACAACAGTTCCCTGTAGCGTTGTTGGTTAATCAAGTAGAAACATCAACAGTAGAAGGTAAAAATCAGGAAGCAGAATAGCATAAATTATCTCGTCCCACAATTTATTGCAAGGCGCTAATGGGGAGCATCCCTCATGTTCAAAAAACCCGCCTGCGATTGAAATCGCAGTCTCATGGCGAAAGTCTGCTTTAAGCAGACTACTACTCGTCAAGTTTAAATTGATGGATAAGAAAGTTCGTAGTAAGGACTTAAGTCCTTATTTTTTAAGCACGCGCATTGCTTACTACAAACCCTTAATTCAAACTTGATGACCTACTACTACTTGATTTATTTGAGTCGTCTTCAGACGACTTGTGCTATGAGCAAAGGGTTTAAACCCTTTGCTTTGCTCTGAACAACCCCACCCCATAGCGTAAATTAAGCTAAAATTCAAGCAGTGCAAGGACTTTCCATTTATCTAGCCCATGCTTGAAAATCTGCAAACCCAATTTTACGAACTAGAACAATTCGCCAACTCCCTTGTCTCTAATCAGTTGACGCATCTAAGTTTATTAAGCGTTGGTATAATTTTTTTTGCCGGACTAATTACCAGTCTGACGCCGTGTATGCTGTCTATGCTGCCGATTACTATTGGCTACATTGGCGGTTATGAAACAAAAAGTCGTCTACAATCAGCCGCCCAATCTACTTGGTTTGCTTTAGGATTAGCAACCACTCTTGCAAGTTTGGGAATAATAGCAGCTTTAGTTGGAAAAGTCTACGGACAAATCGGTATCGGTTTGCCAATTATTGTAAGTGTGATAGCTATCCTAATGGGGCTAAATTTACTAGAAGCTTTGCCCTTGCAAATGCCCTCTTTTAGTGGTACTGATTGGATTTCTCAAGAATTACCTCAAGGTGTACGAGCCTATGCGCTCGGTCTGAGTTTTGGTTTAGTCGCCTCTCCTTGCAGTACTCCTGTTTTAGCAAGTTTACTAGGTTGGGTTGCTAATACACAAGACCTAATTTTAGGTGCGGTTTTGCTCATTTCTTACACCGCAGGACATGTAGCACCATTAATTTTAGCAGGTACGTTTACTGCTTCTATAAAAAAAATACTAGAATTACGCCGTTGGTCTAGTTGGATTAATCCAATTAGCGGAGCTTTGTTAGTAGGATTTGGTGTTTTTTCCCTCGTTTCTCGTATTCCTTTTAGTTAAAGTCTGCTTAAGCAGACTACTTGATTTATTTGAGTCTACGCTCCTACTAACAACCAATTACCAACCAAAAACTGACTACTAACAATTTACAAATGACTTTAGACAATACAAATAATTCAGTTTCTGAAAGTTCACCTGAAAAATCTACAGAAAAATCCAATTTTTGGTCGATTATCGTGCAATCCTTACGGCAGGATTTTTTACCTGTACTGACAGATTTACGTTTAGCGATCGCACTCTTACTAATTATTGCCCTATTGAGTGTTACTGGTACTGTCATTGAACAAGGTCAATCACTGGATTTTTACAAAGCTAATTATCCAGAACACCCAGCTTTATTTGGTTTCCTATCTTGGAAATTTCTTCTCACTGTGGGATTAGATCATGTTTATCGTACCTGGTGGTTTTTTGCTTTACTCATCTTTTTTGGTACTAGCTTAACTGCTTGTAGTTTTACTCGACAGTTACCAGCTTTAAAAGCTGCGCGTCGTTGGAAGTTTTATGACCAACCACGACAATTTACTAAACTAGCATTGAGCGCAGAATTAGATCATGGTTCTGTTGATTCTTTGATCCAAATATTACATAAGCGCAGCTACAAAGTTTTTCAAAAAGAAGATCAAGATCATATTCTTTATGCTCGTAAAGGAATTATCGGACGCATCGGCCCCATCATTGTACATATTGGTATTGTCACGATTCTTTTAGGGTCAATGTGGGGAGCAATGACTGGGTTTATGGCCCAAGAAATAATTGCTAGTGGTGATACATTCCAGGTTAAAAATATTATTGATGCAGGACCTTGGGCTGCAATACACAAAGCTAAAGATTGGTCTGTGCATGTGAATCGTTTTTGGATTGATTATACTCCTAGTGGCAGTATTGACCAATTTTATTCAGATTTATCTGTTTTGAATAACCAAAACCAAGAGGTTGATCACAAGATAATTTATGTTAATCAACCTCTGCGTTATCAGGGTGTGACTTTTTACCAAACAGATTGGGGAATTTCTGCTGTGCGGGTGCGGGTAAACAAAAGTCCAGTTTTTCAAATTCCCATGGCGCCACTTAACACTAATGGTGGGCGCATCTGGGGAACCTGGATTCCGACAAAACCAGATTTAAGTGAAGGTGTCTCTTTGCTAGCCAAAGATTTACAAGGAACAGTACTAATTTATGACGCCGCAGGTCAACTTTTTAACACTTTGCGGACTGGTATGGCTACGGAAATCAATGGTGTGAAACTAACAGTTTTGGATGTCGTTGGTAGCACGGGTTTACAAATCAAAGCCGATCCAGGAATTCCAATGGTTTATTCTGGGTTTGCTTTGTTAATGTTGGGTGTGGTGATGAGTTATTTTTCTCACTCACAAATTTGGGCGTTGCAAACAGATGGACACCTGTATGTAGGTGGTAAAACGAATCGCGCCAAGGTAGCATTTGAACAGGAAATTTTAGGAATTTTGGATCGTCTGAGTCAAGAACCAAAAGATCAAAACAAAGCGATCGCATCTTAGAAAGGTTAGGGGATCGGGGATTGGGGAACAGGGGACAAGGAAGAATAACTATTGATCTTTAGATTTCACGTGACGAACTTCAATTACTGTATGCACGTTACCACGTGGTGCAAAATCTGCTTTGAGAGTGATTTCTAAAGGATCGCAAGCAGCGACAAAATCATCCAAGATTTGATTGGCTGATTCTTCGTGAGAAATGTAGCGATCGCGGTAACTGTTAATGTAAAGCTTGATAGCTTTTAATTCTACCACCAGTTGATCAGGTATGTAGTTAATATGAATGGTGGCAAAGTCTGGATAGCCGGAAAATGGGCATTTACAAGTAAATTCCGGCAATGTGATATCAATGTTATAACGTCGTCCTATGCGCGGATTAGGAAATGTAATTAGTTGTCCTTCCGCGATTTCGCGTTCGCCATACTTTATTTCTTGACTTGGCTGTGACACACTTTCAGATAAAGAATTACTCATAATAGAAATTAAAAAATAGCAATGGTCAATGGTCAATGGTCAATAGAATATCCTCTGGACAATCGACACTTGAGTTTTAACTTAGAATTCTTCTGATTGCCAGTCTGGGCAATTATCACCATCCCAACCATAAGGATGCATGCCACAGACTAATAAATTACCACCATACGCTTGACCGTGGTAGTGGCAGCAACCAATGCAAGCAGGATTTTTTTCGGCTGAGGGTTCAACTGGATAGGGAAAACCGGGATCTAAATCATCACCGATAACATCTTCCAATTCCCAGTACATGTCCAAAAATGGTTCAGTCAATTCCTGGAAATACTGATCTATTTCGATAGCGATCGTATTTTGCAGTTCTTCGGTAACTTCTTCTGTAACTTCAACAAAAGCGTCTACCATTTCACCTATTCCCAGGAAAAAGCCTTCGACTTCATCGCTTAGTGTTTGTACCATTTCCCAAAAATCCTTTTGCCAATTTTCCATATAATTAACGCCTTAGTTGGTAGGGGAGCATCTCAATTTTGCAAAAAGACGTGAACAAGGGGAGCATCCCAATTTCTCAATATATCGCAAAGGGTTTAAACCCTTTGCTTCAGACGACTCAAATAAATTAAACAGTCTGCTTTAGCTATTTCAATCGCAGACGGGTTTGAACTTGCAAGGTGTAAATCTGGAAAATGAAATTTATTCATGTCTTAATGTCTTAGTGTTTCAAAAATTATTTTTTCACCAAAGGCACTAAAGACACAAAGCGTTTTCTCAAGTATGGGTTCTTAAGCTTAAACTAGACATCTTGAAGCAGTTTCCTAAAGAGTAATATCTTGCAAAAATTAAATATTCATCTAACGTTAAAATGCTACCTAACTGACAGCAACGAACAACACCTAGATAAACTAGGTTTTAACTAAATTCTACGCTATATAGTAATGGGTTGATCTCAGCAAAACAAAGCTAATATCAACCCAGCATAAATTTATAATTAATTATCACGTTGCAAACGCTTTAACTCGTTTTCTAAATCCAGAACTTGCTGGCGTAGTTGCTCGACATTCTCGTTATCGCCTTGGACATCTTTCGCCGTTGGCTGCTCGTCTTCTTCTATAATTTCAATGCGGCGCGGTTCAGATGGAGTCGTTGTTGGTGCTGCTGTGCCATCAGCTGCTTGCTGCTGGGCTTGCTTCATCATCTCCTCAACGAAACGGCGAGCTTCTTCTGTGGTCATTTCGCCCCGTGCTACCATTTCGTCTGCTAGCTTTTGGATTTGCGATCGCACCTCAGATAACGTTCCGCCTGCTCTCTCACCTGCGTAAGAAGCTAACCCAACACCAAGGTAAAAAGCTTTTTTAACAATATCTCCAAAACCAGCCATTACAGCCTTTACGCTCCTAGAAATAGGGCGACCCGGAGATTACGCCTACTGTAAGCATCCCGTGTTGCTGCTACCTTCCGGTCCTGACAAGATTTGGGCGTTACAGTCGCATAAGTCCAGGTCTAAAAATAAGCATAGCATGAAATATTCTATATGTGTGTTATTCGACTATAATTTTCCATTCATATAGTTTGTAGCTAACACAATCGTTTATGATCAACGGGTCATTGGCTACAATTGCCTGCGCTTCTGCCATAGATGCAGCTTCAAACACCATCATCCCGCCTCCCATCTTTGCCCAGTAGCCAGTTTTAGCATTGTGTCCTTTAGCAATCAAATCTTTTACGTAAGCTTTGTGAGCAGGTATATATTGGTCAAAAATAGATTTATCAACTTTGCCCTCTTCAATCTTGACAAAAATCGGCATGTACTTGTCACTTCCCATTACAAAACATTTCCTACTCAAGTTATGATAGTTTTTGAGTAGCATTTGAGTAGCGATTCAATCAAAATTTTGGGCATAACGATTAAACTCCCTTGCAAAAATCACAAACTCTTTTTTTCATAGCCCTGCTACCACCACAGGAAATTCAGGATTATGCTAACCAAATCAAGCAGTGCTTTGCTCTTAACTACGCCAGTCGTCACGCCCAAAAATCTCCGCCTCACATTACCCTACAACCACCTTTTAAATGGTCTGATCAAAACCTACTAGTATTAGAGGCGTGTTTGCAGGAATTTGCCAGCACTCAAAACCCAATACCAATTACGCTAAGTGGTTATGGTGCGTTTATTCCTCGCGTCATCTATATCAATGTGATCAGAAGTCCAGAACTATTGGCTATGCAAGCGAATTTAATGACACACTTAGCCAACCAATTGGGAATAGTTGATCAAGTATCTCAAACTCGACCTTTCGCACCTCACATGACAGTGGCGTTTAGAGATTTAACACGTCAGAACTTTAAAGCTGCTTGGCCAGAGTTTGAAAAGCGTGAGTTGTATTTTGAATTTACAGCAAATAATTTAATGCTACTGCGACACGATGGTAAGCGGTGGAATCTGAAAGCAGAGTTTTCGTTTGTAATTGGCGATCGCTAACTGTTAATTGTTGTGAAATGCTTAAAATTACAGCCAACTACTTTTCAAACAATCTCTGAGAGTAACGATACACTTGTAAAACATTGTCTAATTTTTACATGCTTCCTCAACATGCCTCATCTGACATCGACTAGTGCGATTCGTTCTCAGATTGCTGAATTTGCTCAAAGCTCTACTTTGTGGATAGATACAGAAGTCGCGGATTATAGAAGTAATCATCCCAGATTGTCACTTATTCAAGTACTAGACGAGGTAACAGATATGAGTGGCGATCGCATTTATCTTTTAGATGTATTAGACTCTCCAGAGATTGTCGCTGATTTCATTAGTCAAATCATGACGAATTCGGCAATTGAAAAAGTCTTTCACAATGCCAGTTATGATTTAAAGTTCTTGGGTAATAAAAAAGCCAAAAATGTCACTTGTACTCTAGAAATGGCAAAAAAGATTCCTTATTATATCTTGCCATTACCTAACTACCAACTTAAAACTCTTGCTGCCAAATTATGCAAATTCTTATATATTAACAAACAAGAACAAACCAGCGACTGGGGACAGCGACCTTTGAGTGAAGGACAGATAGAATATGCTTATTTAGACTGTATTTATCTGGCTCAAGTGCATTTACGCTTAATAGAATTAACTCAAAAAAGTAATCCTGAGCCAAAAACAGAAGACTTAACTGAACTCGCAAAAAAATATCAAGAGGTTGAACAAAATTGGAAAATAGTTAAATCAGAATATGAGCATTTACAAGAGCGAATCAAAAAAACTATGCAAGCTCAAAATTTGTCTGAAACTTCTGATTTAAAGTTAAATACTTCTGAACGTACAACAATAAAAGTTGCATTAACAGAATTAGTCAAATTAATACAAAGCAAAGGTATTGAACTAGATTTACCCATTACATTGACGCAGAAAATGCAAAAAGATTTGGGCGATAATCTTGAACAATTGTTGGTAAATATAGAAAAAACACAAACTTGGCGCTTAAGTATTAAAACTGAAGAAGGTATAGCTCAGGATGAGTAAATTCTGTAATATGATAATTTCGTTAAGAATGTTATAGCAATTCTCCTTAAACCACAAGCACATAAAGTCCAAAAATAAAAGAGAATAGGAGATGTTTTTACACATAATTTAGCATTGCTTTATTAATTAGATGTTTGTGAGCTTTTATTGTTAAATATAGAAAATACTGGAACATTAATAAAACTGATTAGCACAATTTTTAGGAACATCTACTTATTTAGAATGACTTATGAAATTGTGGTTAGAGGAGCAAAAATTGATAAGAATAACAGTTAGCATCGCTACACTTATGACATTTATAGCCTTTGCAACTGTTTCTTGTGCAAGGAGTAATGAGGTATTAGTAACAGAAATTGGTGTTAGTCCTCCCAAGACTCCAACATCAAAACCATCAAAAGCAGGAGACTTCTACACTCAGGGTCAATATAGACATATCAAAGGCGATGCTCAAGGTGCGATCGCAGCTTATACCGAAGCCATCAAACTTAATCCTAAGTATGCCGAAGCTTACAATGGGCGGGGACTTGTTCACTTTGATCTCGATGAGAAGCAAAAGGCGATCGCAGATTACAGCGAAGCAATTCGTCTATTTCTCAACTATGCCGAAGCCTACAATAACCGAGGTAATGCCCGTGCTGCAACAGGAGATATCAATGCAGCAATTTTAGATTATAACGAAGCCATTCGTATTGCTCCCAATTATGCCGAAGCCTACAATAACAGAGGTAACGCCTACGCCGCCTTGGGCAAAAGAAACGAAGCGATCGCAGATTACGATCAAGCTATTCGCCTCAATCCTAAATATGCTGTGGCCTATAATAACCGAGGTAACGCCCGTTCCGCCCAAGGTGATAAACAAGGCGCGATTAATGATTTCGACCAAGCTATTCGCTTAAATCCCAATTTTGCCGCCGCTTATAATAATCGTGGTAATACTCGCGCTGCAATTGGAGACAAACAAGGAGCAAGTTCTGATCTCAAACAAGCAGCAAGTATTTTTCAAAAACAAAAGAATACGGATTTATATCAACAAGTGATGCAAAATATCAACAATCTTCAGCGTTAGTCCACTTCTGTAGAATAATTATTTCCTAAGCGTTTAACAAATCATTATTATTATGAACCAAAATAAGCGTCAGGCTTACTGGCGTGCCAACACAGCTTTGATTAGAAATCTTCTGCTTATTTGGGCATTTGTATCAATTGGTTGCAGTATTCTGCTTGTGCAGCCATTGAACAATTTACGTATAGGTGGTTTACCTGTAGGCTTTTGGATGGCACAGCAAGGTTCAATTTATATCTTTGTAGTGTTAATTTTTGTCTACGCCGTGCAGATGGATAGACTTGATCGCCAATACGGTATCAAAAGGAGAGGCAAATAATGTCAGTTGAAGCTTGGACTACTTTATTTGTTATCCTTTCTTTTATTCTATATCTCTACATCGGTTGGCGAACCCGCGTTCAAGATAGCAAAGGCTTTTTTGTCGCCGATCACGGTGTTCCCGCTCTTGCTAATGGTGCAGCAACGGCGGCTGATTGGATGTCAGCCGCTTCGTTTATTTCTATGGCGGGGTTAATCTCTTTTTTGGGTTACGATGGTTCAATTTACTTGATGGGTTGGACTGGTGGTTATGTCTTATTGGCTTTGCTATTAGCCCCATATCTGCGGAAGTTTGGTAAATACACAGTTCCTGATTTTGTTGGCGATCGCTATTACTCTAACGTCGCCCGTGTAGTTGCAGTTATCGCGGCGATCTTTGTCTCAATGACTTACGTCGCTGGACAAATGCGCGGTGTCGGAATTGTATTTAGCCGCTTTTTGCAAGTAGACATCAGTACTGGTGTTGTGATTGGGATGGTAATCGTTGGCTTTTTCTCAGTGTTGGGAGGAATGAAAGGTATCACCTGGACTCAGGTAGCTCAATATTCTGTATTAATCATTGCTTACTTAATCCCTGCTATTGCGATTTCTTTACTACTGACTAAAAACCCCATCCCACAATTAGCCTTTGTCTTCAGTGATATTGTCCCAAAACTGAACCAAATCCAAGTTGACCTTGGTTTCCAAGAATATACGAAACCATTCGTAAATAAGTCAATGTTGGATGTTTTATTTACTACTGTTGCTTTAATGGTGGGAACTGCGGGACTGCCTCATGTAATTGTCAGATTTTATACTGTACCTGATGTAAGATCAGCCCGTTATTCTGCGGGTTGGGCGTTGTTAATGATTGCTTTGTTGTATACAACAGCACCAGCTTTGTCAACTTTTGCCCGCTATAACCTCATTGATAGCCTACACAACAAAACAATTGAGCAAATCCATCAGTTTGATTGGGCGAAAAAGTGGGAGAATACAAAGTTACTCACCTTTAAAGACAACAATAATAATGGGCGAATTGAGTTAACACCAGATAAAAAAACCAGTGAGATTAGCATTGATCCTGATATTATCGTGCTTTCCACGCCAGAAGTCGCAAAATTAGCACCTTGGGTAATTGCTTTGGTTGCAGTCGGTGGTTTGGCGGCGGCTTTATCTACAGCATCAGGACTATTGTTGGTAATATCTAGTGCAGTCGCTCATGATATTTATTACCGGATGATTAATCCTGGGGCCTCTGAATCCCGGCGAGTCATGGTTGGTAGAGTCATGGTTGGTTTTGCGATCGCGATCGCTGGTTATTTTGGCGTCAATCCACCTGGTTTTGTGGCTCAAGTTGTGGCGTTTGCTTTCGGTTTAGCGGCGGCTAGTTTTTTCCCAATCATTATTTTAGGAGTATTTGACAAGCGGACAAACAGGGAAGGAGCGATCGCTGGTATGGTGGTTGGCTTGTGCTTCACTATCTTTTATATAGTCGGGGTGAAATTCTACGGAATGCAACCTTGGTTTTTCGGAGTCTCTGCTGAAGGAATTGGGACTCTTGGTATGTTAATCAACTTTGTCGTCACTTGGAGCGTTTCTCGACTCACACCACCTCCACCACTAGAAGTCCAAGAAATGGTTGAGGTGTTAAGAACCCCTGGTGATGAACCACCAGCAATTGCAGAACTGGATGAAGATCATCTTGATTGAGATTTAGGGAACGGGGAACGGGGAATCCCCAATCCCCTTAAGCGATCGCAACTCTCAAAACAATATAAATTTTTTGAGAAGTTAGTAGGCTGAGTCGAACTAAAAAGATAAGTATTTGTTAAGCTGAAGTCACTCGTTCCAGGAGTAGTTTCAGCACGATGCATTGGTTATTGTCTGGCCCTTTAAGTGTAGAAAAATTAGCAGTTAACATAACAGATTTACCAGCATCATTACAAGGTACAAAGCTGGTGCAGATGTCAGACTTACATTATGATGGTCTGCGACTGTCGGAAAAAATGTTAGAACAAGCGATCGCCACGAGTAATGAAGCGGAACCGGATTTAGTTGTACTAACTGGTGATTATGTTACAGATGATCCAACTCCTATTCACCAACTAGTATTGCGACTCAAAAACTTACAAAGTCGCCTTGGAATCTATGCTGTACTCGGCAATCATGATATACGCTATTATCGTTCTCGCGATGCAAAAGCAGAAATCATAAATGCATTCACAAATATCGGAGTCAAAGTCCTTTGGAACGAAATTGCTTATCCTTTGGGAGAAGAACTACCTATAGTTGGACTGGCTGACTTTTGGTCACGAGAATTTAATCCTGCATCTGTGATGAATCAATTAGATTCCACAAAACCTTGTATTGTTTTATCACATAATCCCGATACTGCTGAATTTCTACAAAAATGGCGAGTAGATTTACAACTATCTGGTCATACTCATGGTGGTCAAATTATACTGCCAGGTGTTGGACCAATAGTAATTTACTATAAAAAACTTGTTTACAGAACCCACCCCAAAGTAAAGCGATGGATACCATTTTTGCGAGGTAATTATGTGAAAGTGATGCGACATTGGGAATGGGCAAAAGGATTTCACAAAGTGGGAAAAAATCAGTTATATGTCAACCGTGGTTTAGGAACTTATCCACCAGGACGCTTATTTTGTCCACCAGAAGTGACTGTTATTACTTTACAAAACTTAGTTTAAACATTTGGAATGCTCCCGCTAAAACTAAACTACCGCCAGTTATGACCGAACAACGTCACTAACTGGCGGTAGTTTATAAATATCCTTAATAAATTTATACGAGTCGAGATTCAGATCAAAATTACTCAAATAAAGTGGACAAACCTCGCAACTACATATCCTTCCGTCTAGAGCATCCTTCATCAATTCCAGCTAGGCAGGCATTCTTGGCTGTGCGTTCAAAAACCTCCAAAACAACTAAATGAACTCAAGGCGAAAACACATTTAAAGGATGCAATGACTCAGAATTTGTTGCGATGAGACTAGAGCCGGAGGCACAAACCCTAATCTAAGAAGCTGTGGTTGAAGTTTTTAACTGCTCTGTGCCTACTTTTTAAATTAGCATCACTTTTCTCAGCAAAAACTTTTATTTTACCAAATGTGATTCGTAGTAATTTTTCGCAATAATTGACTACAGATTTTGATATTATCAATAGTCTTTACATACATATAGCGCAATACGGTTGGTGTTATACCAATTCTTCGTGAAGCTGCTCCCGAATTTTACCCCTCCCCAACCCTCCCCTTGCGAAGGGGAGGGTGCGCGTGAGCGCGGGTGGGGTCTTTGTATGCGTCTTCATATTAAATTGACAATCGTTTGTACCAGACGCGAAATTTCGCGTCTGGTACAGACCAAATTTTTATACCAAAAATCCTTAACACCAAGCGTATTGACATATAGCATTCAGATCCCCGACAACTCATGCGAAGTCCAGGATCTTGGAGTGAAACTTATGGAGAGGCAAGATTCAAGAACATGATCACCTTAAGCGTACGACGGCTAATTTTCCAGCGCCCGTTTTGATCGAAATGTCCGCTAACAAGTCATTACTGATAATAAATAGCTAAAGTTAAAAAAGACAGTTGTTTATAAAATTCTTTGTGTTCTCTGTGTCCTCTGTGGTTCGTTAATCAAACATGACTTCAATATTGCCCTTACCAGATCCTCATCAAAGTAATGTATCTAATTGGGAAAAAGAATTAGATAATGCTATTTTTAGCTTTGAAGATATTCAGGCAGAACTGAACTACAAACAAGCACAAACAGCGCTGCGGAATTTAGTAGCGAATCTAGACCTTTCTCCTGAAGAACAAGCAGGACTGGAAACAGAAATTAATGATCTTGAAACCATGCTAGGCAAATTAGACAGCATGGTAGTACATATAGCTGCTTTTGGGATGGTTGGGCGGGGTAAGTCTTCTTTACTGAATGCTTTGGTAGGTCAAACTGTATTTGAAACCGGGCCTTTGCACGGTGTGACTCGTAACGCCCAACGAGTAAATTGGACTATCACCACTGAAGCAATTGGGGAGACAGAACACGCTTTGCGAGTTACCCTCTCTGGAAGTGGCCAATCGCGAGTAGAATTGATTGACACACCAGGATTAGACGAAGTTGATGGTGATACCCGCGCTATTTTGGCGGAACAGATCGCAAAACAAGCAGATTTGATTTTGTTTGTGATTTCTGGTGATATGACCAAAGTTGAACACGAAGCCCTTTCACAGTTGCGGGAAGCGGGTAAACCGATGTTGCTGGTATTTAACAAAGTCGATCAGTATCCAGAAGCAGACCGGATGGCAATTTACCATAAAATTCGTGATGAACGAGTACGGGAATTACTTTCGCCAGATGAAATTGTCATGTCAGCAGCATCACCACTAGTACGGACGGTAGTTCGCCGCCCTGACGGTAGCAGGGGTATGCAAATGCGTCAAGGTAATGCTCAAGTAGAAGAGTTGAAGCTGAAAATTTTGGAAATTTTGCAGCGCGAAGGTAAAGCTTTGGTTGCTCTTAATTCGATGCTGTATGCTGACAATGTGAATGAACAATTGGTGCAGCGTAAATTGATGATTCGGGAAAATGCTGCGAATCAATTGATTTGGAAAGCAGTGATGACAAAAGCAGCTGCGATCGCCCTTAATCCTTTAACAGTAGTTGATATTCTCAGTGGTGCAGCGATTGATGTTGCTTTGATTTTAGGTTTATCTAAACTCTACAGTATTCCGATGAACGAATCAGGAGCTGTAAAGTTACTCAAAACAATAGCTTTAAGTATGGGTGGTATTGCTGCAAGTGAATTATTGGCAAATCTCGGTTTAAGTTCACTCAAAACCTTACTGGGTATCTCTGCACCCGCCACAGGTGGCGCATCTTTTGCACCTTATATATCCGTAGCACTGACACAAGCAGGTGTCGCTGGTGTTTCTTCCTATGGAATTGGACAAGTTACCAAAGCTTATTTGGTGAATGGCGCAACCTGGGGACCAGATGGACCGAAGGTGGTGATTAATAAAATTTTGGCAACACTTGATGAGGGTTCGATTTTAAATCGAATTAAGGAAGAATTGCGGGCAAAAATTAAGCGAGTTTAAGTTTATGCTTGATGTACTTGACCAACGAAGCTTTTAAATATCTGTTTGAGGACACCAGAGGGCGAGAGCAATGGAGATGCGATCGCCTTTCTCTATTAATATTTCATCTCATTCAATGGGACATGTGAAGAATTTATCTCATATTTTTGATGAGATTTACTTATCAAAGAAAATTTTATTTTTGTGATGTATAAAATTTGAATTTTAATTGGCAATTATCAGCCTACGCATAAGCCATTTGACTTATGCATAATAACATCATGGTTTAACTTTATATCAGCTAAATTTAGGTATTTCAATATCCGGATTTGTTTTATAAATTTTGTAGAGAATGAATACAGAACAATCCATATGCTAAAAATCATCAAGAATAGGTTATCAGTTTATGAAAAATAGTATGATTTGAATTGTGTTAATTTTAAAGCCAGTATTTTTAACATAAAAAGATAGTTTGTTTTTTCACTTTTTGAACAAGTATTACTAATATGATTGGATAAAAAAGATCAGGAACAGGTATAAAAAGCATAGATGATGCAAAACTTAAATATTCATTATCAATCTGCTAAAAAGCCTTACAGATAGTATCCAAAGCTATTTTTGTCTAAATACAACAAAATATAAAGACAAGAAAAATGATACAAAAATACTGTTTAAAAAAACACAATAGATAAAACAGTCAATATGATCTATTTATTACATGATCTTCTGTAACTAATCATCACACTTGAGATGAATATCAAAAAATGCAGTTGTTAATCTTGAATTAACTATTTTTTGAAACAATGAACACCAAGTATAGATAAGAGAAATAACAATGCTATTTGATCCTTCTAGTGAACGTGGTAGTGGTAGATAAACAAATAGCCCTCAGCTACCAAGATAGTGTTTGAAAACAGCTAAAATTTCTGCATTCATAACAAAATTATGGGAAGTAATCTCAACTTGACGATTTCCTTGATCTTCATGACTCAAATGCAGACTAAGATAACTATGTGGCTGATAGGACATTCTGTCCGCCCATTCGATCGCCACTATTCCCGGCGCAACTTCAAAACCTTCCCAATAGGTTTCTAAGTTTAAAGTTACTACTTCTTGCGGTTCAAGGCGATACAAATCCAAATGGTAGAGAGGAAGCCGCCCTGTGGTATATTCATTAATCAGAGTAAAAGTGGGACTGACAATCGGTTCGGTGATACCCAAACCTTCACCAATACCTTGTACCAAAGTCGTTTTCCCAGCACCCAAATCACCTTCCAACAAAATGACACTATTAGCACTCAAGTATTTACCGAGAGTGACACCAAGCGATCGCGTCGCCTCTGCACCAGTGAGAAAAATTTTCATAGCTGATATCATGTCCGCTTGAACACTTAATATTATCCGTTAAGGTCGGTAATGAGTAATTGATAATTGGGTTATTACCAAAAATGTACCAGACGCGAAATTACCCTGCGGGATCTTGCTGCGCGTCTGGTACAAAGATTTCGGGTAACGCATAATTAATTTCTGGAGATGTCTGTTACTTTGACATTTTCGATCACCATAAATATTCTGCTGTTACTTTTTCATGCGAACATTAATTATTGATAACTATGACTCTTATACCTTTAATCTGTACCAAATGATTGGGGAGGTAAATGGAGAATTGCCTCTGGTGATTCGTAATGATCAGCTTAACTGGGATGAAATTAAAGAGATTGCATTTGACAATATTGTGATTTCTCCAGGGCCTGGTCGTCCAGAAAAATCAGCAGATTTTGGAGTTTGCCAACAAATAATTGAAAACGTGAATATCCCCTTACTGGGAGTTTGTCTGGGACATCAAGGACTTGGCTATTTACATGGTGGTAGGGTGATTCATGCTCCGGAAGTTCGACATGGTAGAATCAGTAAAATATTTCACAATGGTTCTGAATTGTTTCAAGGCATTCCCAATCAGTTTTCAGTGGTACGTTATCACTCTTTGTTAGTTGCTGATGAACTACCTGAATGTTTAGAAAAGATTGCTTGGACTGAAGCAGGACTGGTGATGGGATTGCATCATCGGTATTTACCTTTTTGGGGTGTGCAGTTTCACCCAGAGTCTATCTGCACAGAATATGGGCAAAAATTGCTCGAAAACTTTAGAGATATAACGCTGCGATTTAAAGATCAACTGTTACAAAGTTCAGCAAAGAAGTATTTTACAAAATATAGATCTGTTAGTTCTGCTATAAATCATCCTGACCAAAAACAGTCCAAGAAGTTTCAATACGATTCGGATAAGACAAATCGATCTACATTAAACCCACCAGAGACGCGATATATCGCGTCTCTACAATCCCAAAATTATAACGAAAAATCCTTAACCGAACCTTATTGCGAGAAGTTTGAACTATATACACGCAAGTTAAATATCTGCCCAGATACAGAAAAAATATTTATACATATTTTTCGGGATGCACCAAATGCCTTTTGGTTAGATAGTAGCCCTGTGGAACCCGGTTTATCTCGCTTTTCGTTTATGGGTGATGGGAGTGGGGCAAACAGTTTATTAGTACGATATTATACTCATGACCAAGAACTCACGATCGCCCAATCAGGTACGGTAATCCGTCGTAGCGAAAGTATTTTTAAATATCTCAAGCGAGAACTAGATTATCGGCGTTGTCAATCGGATGAACTACCTTTTGATTTTAACTGTGGGTTTATTGGCTATTTTGGCTATGAACTTAAGGTAGAGTGCGGATCGCAATTAGTGCATTCTTCTGTTTTACCTGATGCTATTTTTTTACTTGCCGATCGCATGATTGCGATCGATCATCAACAACAGTGTCTTTATTTGCTGCAACTAGTCAAAAAAGGACAAACACAAGAGGTAGAAACGGCAAAAACTTGGTTTGACACTATCCAACAACAACTCGAAACCCTTGCTCCTCTCCCAAAGATTGTACACCAGAGAAATCAACAGCCAATTAAGTTTCATTTGCATCGCACTCACCAAACTTACATTCAAGATATTCATCAATGCTTAGACGAAATTCATGAAGGAGAAACTTATCAAGTTTGTCTGACGAATCAGCTTCACACCGATGCGACTCCTGATCCATTGACTTTCTATCGCACATTACGTCAAATCAATCCTGCTCCCTACTCTGCATTTTTGCATTTTGGTGATCTTGCGATCGCCTGCTCATCTCCAGAACGGTTTTTAAAGATTGATCGAAAAAAATGGATAGAAACTAAGCCCATAAAAGGAACGCTACCGCGAGGAAAAACCCCAGAAGAAGATTTTATCCTGCGCGAAAAATTACGCAACAGCGAAAAAGACCGGGCGGAAAATCTCATGATTGTGGATTTGTTACGCAATGATTTGGGACGAGTCTGTGAAGTTGGTAGTGTCCACGTACCAAAATTAATGGATGTAGAAACCTATGCAACACTACATCAGTTGGTAACAACAGTACGGGGGCGGTTACGATCAGACTTACAAGCGGTGGATTGCATTCAGGCCTCATTTCCAGGAGGATCGATGACTGGCGCGCCCAAAATCCGCACCATACAAATTATTGATCGCTTAGAACAAGAGGCGCGAGGAGTGTATTCCGGAGCGATCGGCTTTTTGGGTTTGAATGGTTCGGCTGATTTGAATATTGTCATTCGGACTGCTGTTTTGACTCCTGATCAAACCTCTATCGGTATCGGTGGCGCAATTATAGCACTTTCTAATCCTGAGATGGAGTTTCAGGAAACGCTACTCAAAGCGAAAGCTTTAATCCAAGCTATGGTACTGACGATGCAGGGAACGTCTGAGCCAGATATGTATTCCATTCTAGGATTAGAAACAACAACTGCTGATATTTATGAAAAATTAATTGCATAAATCAAGAGCTAAAAAGAGGTAAGCGCCTTTGGTTTAGGATTTACCCTGATGGCTGTTATGATCATTTGCTGTGTTGCGCTCCACTGTACCACCGCAATAACACCTTTGCTAGTCGTTGGGGGTCGTGACGCACACAACCTGTTTCATCTTCGTACATGACGTTAGCTAAAACAATCCTTCGCCCTAATTTGGTGACATCTTCGCGATCTAAAAAGACGGGATGGGACTGTTGTTGTGCATAACGTATGAGGGCGCGTTCTGAAGGAGATTTCTTGTGTACCAGCACAGCATTAAATAAACGTTGACCATCGCAAGCAGCATCAATTGCGCGAATATGATCAGCAACACTAAATCCTTGGGTTTCGCCTGGTTGAGTCATAATGTTGCAGACATAAATGCAGGGTGCTTCAGAAGCTGCGATCGCATCGGCAATTTCTGGTACTAACAGATTAGGAATGACGCTAGTATACAGACTACCAGGCCCCATAATTATATAGTTAGCTTCCTTAATAGCCTTAATTGCTGCGGGCAAAGCAGGAGGATTTTCAGGGAGACAGCCAATCTTAACAATATTACCTCCAGCTTCGGTAATTTTAGACTCTCCTTCTATGCGACGACCATCAGCTAACTCAGCCCACAGACGCACATCACTCAGAGTCGCTGGTAAAACTTGTCCCCGGATAGCAAGTACCTTAGAACTAGCAGCAACAGCTCGTTCCAAATCTCCGGTAATTTCACTCATCGCAGTTAAGAACAAATTACCAAAACTGTGACCAGTCAAACCATCGCCGACTTGAAAACGATATTGAAATAGTTCTGTAAGTAATTTTTCTTCATCCGCCAGTGCTGCTAAACAATTGCGAATATCTCCAGGTGGTAAAACCCCAAATTCCCGACGCAAGCGCCCGGAAGATCCGCCATCATCAGCGACAGTAACAATAGCAGTAATATTAGCGCTGTAACGCTTGAGTCCTCTGAGTAATGTAGAAAGTCCGGTTCCACCACCAATTACAACTATTTTCGGCCCTCGATACAATCGGCGATGGGCCAGCAGCATATCTACTAATTCTTCTTCATTATCAGATCGTAGCGCTTCAGCAATTGAGCCTACTGTACGAGTTTGTCCCCAAAGTAGCAACAATAAACCACCCAGCAGAACTAAAGGCCCACTGATATAGTTGGGTATAACTTCGGCGATTGTTCCTAAAAAACCCCTCACTAACTCTAGCGCCCAGAAAATCGGCGTTAATTTAATCCAAATTGCCAAACCCAGCGATGCGAGTAATACACCTCCAATACTAATTAAAAACCAACGTTTCACCGAGAGTCCTGGTGATAACCATTTGAACCACTGATTAACTCGGTGGGGAGTGCGACTGCGCGACTGCTTTTGCAAAGTTTTAAGGGCTTGTCTTAAAAAACCAAGTGACATACCTAAAAAGGAGCGATAGTAAAAACTAAATAATTAACAGAAAATTTACAACTACCTGGTCAATATCCCAAATGTGGGATTATCACATTTTTGATCACAAAAAAGAGTGTAGTACCGTTTCACAATTAGTCTGATAAATTTGGTGGGGGACAAGGGAAGGGGGACAAAAAATACAAGAAGGACAAGGGGGAAAGAATAAAACTACACTTTTCCCGCCTTTAATTTTTGATCTTTGACTTTTAACCTTTACCCAAGCGTATTGCCTACACTCTTAGTAGATCGAAAGCACCCTGTCAAAGTTGCCAATCTGCGCCTGAACACAAAATTTTGGTTGAGTTGATTAAAAATTCATGGAAAAGAGAATTTTAGGATTAGATCCAGGATTAGCAAAGTTGGGATTTGGAACAATTATCCACAAATCAAACCAACCTCAGCAGCAAGATATCTCAGTAGATATGCTAGATTTCGGTGTTATTAGTACAGAGGCTGGTACAGAAATGGGACAAAGGCTACGCACATTGTACGAAGATTTACACACTTTGATAAAGGATTTACAACCCGATTTAGTAGCAATTGAAAAATTATTTTTCTATCGCATGGGCAATACTATCCTAGTTGCTCAAGCACGGGGTGTCATCATGTTAGTTCTAGCCCAGTACAATCTTCCGTACTTAGAATTTACCCCAGCTCAAATTAAACAAGCATTAACCGGATATGGCAATGCAGAAAAATATGAAGTTCAACAAGCCGTAGCGCGTGAATTAAATTTAGATTATATCCCTCATCCAGATGATGCCGCAGATGCTTTGGCTGTTGCTTTGACAGCTTTGTTTCAGTATTTATAATGTATAAAAAATCAAGGGGACTTGATCACTGTACAACAGACATAAAAAAGCCGCAAAACAAGTGTTTTACGACTTTTAATGTGGTGTGAGGAGCTTAACTACATCCCATCATAACGATGATTCACCAATCTCAACGCATTCGTAACAGTTTTTGTAACAAGATTTTTGTGATTAGTTAGTGGTTGTTAACGATCGCTTACTCTACCTATCTTCTAATATCTACACCAAAGAACCGCCACAGCTAGAACCACACCCAGCAGTACAACCGTAGCAATAAGCTGCTGTTTGGATTTCATCAATCAAATCTAAGCTACCAACTGCTAGTAATTTGGCGAGCGCCAGATTTTCACCATCGTGAGTTTTTGCAGGTAAATTCATCATCTGGTTGAAGTCGCAATCATACACATTACCGAGATAATCAACAGACAGTTGATCACGGCACATCAAATTTTCTACAGTGTTGGGGTTGAAATTTGACTCTAAAAACTGCAAATAAGGCGCGTATAATTTCTTGCGTTCTAAATGTAGTTTAGTTCTACCTACTGGTAGGTTAGTAATAGTGAAAAGATTGTTAAATATAATCCCAAATTTTTCTTGTAAAAACACTTTGTAATCTTTTTCTAGTTTGACTTGATCTGGAGTTAAGGAAAATTTTTCGCTGGAAGCTAATTGAGGATTATACACTAAATCTAAAATCAAACTTGGTTCTTTGCCATAACCAAGCTTATTCAGCCATTGCAGCGCTTTGATAGAACTATCATACACACCATTACCACGCATTTTATCAACATTATCTGCTAAATAGCAGGGTAAAGAAGCAACCACTCTTACTTGATTTTGAGCAAAATATTCTGGTAAATCACCAAATCTATCTTCAAAATAAATAGTTAAATTAGACCTAACTATCACCTCTTTTTTGGCTAATTTTGCTGCTTTAACTAATGGCTTAAATCCATAATTCATTTCTGGCGCACCCCCTGTCAAATCGACAATTTTAATCTGGGAAAATGTGCGAATAACTTCAATCAATTGTTGGCAGATTTCGGGAGAAAGTTCTTCTGTACGTTTTGGCCCTGCTTCTACATGACAATGACTACAAGCCAGGTTGCAGCGCTTTCCTAAGTTAATTTGTAAAACGGTAATTTGTTGTTTTGTTAAAGGTGAATAAAGTTTATGTTTGAAAGGTGTTATGGATGTTTGAATCATAATTAGACTTATCTTGAAAATAGGGATTGGAAATTGGAGAGCGAAGATACACTCGCGTTCGAGGAAGAGATTTTCATGCTTGGTTGTGGGATTTTCTGATGAGTCAAGTTTTCGACTCGTAAATCAGGTTTTCAACTCGTAAATCAGGTTTTCAACTCGTAAATCAAGTTTTCAACTCGTAAATCAGGTTTTCGACTCGTAAATCAAGTTTTCGACTCGTAAATCAAGTTTTCAACTCGTAAATCAAGTTTTCGACTCGTAAATCAGGTTTTCGACTCGTAAATCAAGTTTTCGACTCGTAAATCAGGTTTTCGACTCGTAAATCAAGTTTTTGATTTTCCTGTAAGAGTTTAAACCCTTATACCAATTTCCTGTGAAGCTGCACATTATTTTGACCCCTCCCAACCTCCCACCCCCTTTCATCCCCAGGGCTGTTTCATTCGTAATGGTAAGGATTTTGTCAAGAGTTATGAGCTAAAAATTTGAGGAGTTGGTGAGCAAAAAATGAGCGCTTGAACTTCCTATTATTTAACAGCAACCACCGCCATCATAATGCCATGTGGAATCAGTAAGAATTATTTCGTCTGCCATAGAAGCAGCAAAATTAGCGGCAGTTTTATCACATACTACTGCTGGAAGACCACGTTGTAAAATATGACCTGCACCATCATCAAAAAATTGTTCTGAACCTGCATAAATTGCTGTTTTGCCAGTAAAAATACAAGCCCCATCTTCAGGAATAGGCACTTTGAAAGATACTGAATCAAGACTTTCTAAAAGTAATGGTTCTGACAAATTATAAGTTTGACAATCTAACAAACGATAAGGGCGACGACTGCGAATTTCTACTTGACCAAAACCAGCATTGATGATGCGTTCAATATATTCTGCATAAGTGAGAGCGCCAGATAAACACATCGCCCGTAAACGCTCATCTTGTTGTAAATGTGCTGGTATAGGAACAGTCGCAATCGGATCACTCATCTGCAAACGTCCACCTGGTTTTAGTACCCGATATGCTTCTTGCAAGGCGCGGGTTAAATCTTCTGGTTCAAAAATATTAAAAAGGCAATTTTGAGCTACAACATTTACAGAAGCATCATCAACAGGTAAATTAAAAGCATCCCCAGCACGAATATCTACGAAGCTAGGATCAAACCAAGGGTTTTCTGTAGCTGCAATTTCCAGGTTACGTGTAGCAGCTTGGCGCATCTCTGCAACCGGATCAACAGCAATCACAGCACCAGAACGTCGGGAAAAATAGGCAAATTGTAAGGCTTCTAAGCCTCCACCAACACCGACATACAGTACATTAGGCTGGTTTGCCAGTTCTGTTGCATGAACAGTTGTACCACAACCATAATTCATTTCCTGCATTGGTTGAGGAATTTTTAATCCAGGTAGTTGTAGAGGTGTACTTTGCACACAACAAAGTCCTACTTCCGGTGTTTGGGCAACTTGACTGTAAAATTGTGCTGCGGTTTCAAGATAAGTCATTATTTTGGATGATCTCAAGTGTGTGTTAGGTTTAGAACCAGCCTTGTGATCCTAATATATTTGAAACTCTATTTGATGAGTTTTTGCTGAGATTAATGTTGCTTTGCGGAACATTTTTACTTAGATTTCTGTCATCACTGATTTGTCTTGTCAATTTTATTTTGATTTTGATGAGTTCGTTGTCAGCACTTTAGTGCTTGAATTGATTAAGGCTTTAGCCCTAACTACAAATTTAATTTCATTTAATTTAACAACATTGTTGATACTTGAATCTTTTTTTACTGAGTGTTTTGTGTAAATGCTACAATCCTCCTAAATTAAAATTGGGATACTTCAATGCCAGTTGCAGCTAAATCAATTAAGTTTGGTACCGATGGCTGGCGCGGCGTGATTGGCGATGATTTCACTTTTGAACGTCTAGCCCTAGTTGCGCCAGTTGCCGCAAAAGTACTATTCAATACCTACGGTAAAAAAGTCGGCGATCGCACAATTGTAGTCGGTTATGATCGCCGCTTTATGGCAGAAAACTTTGCCCAAAAAGTTGCTGATGTTGTCTCAGCAGCAGGGTTTGATGTTTTGTTTAGCGAAACCTTTGCACCAACGCCAGCTTTTAGCTGGGCTGCAAAGCAACACAATGCTTTGGGAGCGCTAGTGATTACTGCTAGTCACAATCCAGGACAATATTTGGGATTAAAAGTTAAAAGTGCTTTCGGTGGTTCTGTACCGCCAGAAGTAACCCAAGAAATAGAAGCGCTTTTAGAAGAGGAAGTACCAGTTGCCTCTACTCCAGGTAAGATAAAGCAATTCAATCCCTGGGAAAGCTATTGTCAAGAGCTAGAAAGTAAAGTTGATATAGGCAAAATTCGTGAAGCTATAGCCTCTGGAAAGCTGACAGTATTTGCTGATGTGATGCATGGTGCTGCTGCTGGTGGACTAGGAAAACTATTAGGCGATGCAGTTAAGGAAATCAATAGCGATCGCGATCCGACTTTTGAAGGTGGAGCGCCAGAACCTTTACCTAAATACCTTTCCCGTCTGTTCGGGGTAATGAAAACACACCGAGAACACAACCCTACAGGTTTAACAGTGGCGTTGGTGTTTGATGGTGACTGCGATCGCATCGCAGCTGTAGACGGTGCAGGCAATTTTTTGAGTTCGCAAATTCTCGTCCCAATTTTAATTGACCACTTGACCCTGCGACGCAATTTCACAGGAGAAATAGTCAAAACCGTGAGTGGTTCTGATTTAATTCCTCGTGTCGCAGCATTGCACAAACTGTCAGTATTTGAAACACCTGTTGGTTATAAGTACATTGCAGACAGAATGCTAGCAGCCCAAGTGTTACTGGGTGGGGAAGAATCAGGAGGAATAGGTTACGGTAGCCATATTCCCGAACGTGATGCACTATTATCAGCATTATATGTACTCGAAGCGATCGTCGAATCAGGCTTAGATTTAAGCGATTATTACCGTCAATTGCAACAACAAACAGGCTTTAGTTCTGCATACGATCGCATTGACTTACCCCTAGGAAGTATGGAAGTGCGGAGTCGTCTTTTACAACAATTGCAAACAGAACCATTAAAAGAAATCGCTGGAAAAACAGTCACAAATTGCCAAACAATAGATGGTTATAAATTCCGCCTAGCTGATGATAGTTGGTTGATGATTCGTTTTAGTGGTACAGAACCAGTTTTACGCCTCTACTGCGAAGCTTCAACCCTCGAACAAGTACATCAAACCTTAGCTTGGGCAAAACATTGGGCAGAATAATATTTAGTCATTTGTTATTTGTCTTTTGTTCTGCTCTCTGGAAAGGAAAGCTAAGTAAAGATACGATACCTCTATAATCTTCAGCCTCATGACCAATGACCAATGACTAAATTACTCGTAGTAGCCACAGGAAACCCAGGTAAATTGCGGGAAATGCAAGCTTACCTATCTAATTCTGGTTGGGAATTAAAACTCAAACCAGAAGAATTGGAAATTGAGGAAACAGGTGAGACATTTGCTGCTAACGCCTGTCTGAAAGCATCACAGGTTGCAAAAGTAACAGGTAACTGGGCGATCGCAGATGATTCTGGTTTAGAAGTAGATGTTCTCAACGGTGTACCAGGTGTGTATTCTGCCCGTTATGGCAAAACCGATGCTGAACGCATTGCTAGATTATTACGAGAGTTAGGTGACCAGGTGCAGCGCCAAGCTCAATTTGTGTGTGCAGTGGCGATCGCTCGTCCTGATGGTGCGATCGCTTTACAATCAGAAGGTATTTGTCGTGGTGAAATTCTCTATAGTCCTAGTGGCGATGGTGGTTTCGGCTATGACCCGATTTTTTACGTCCCTCAAATGCAAAAGACCTTTGCTGAGATGACACCAGAGATGAAGCGTAGTATCAGCCATCGCGGCAAGGCTTTTGCAAGCTTACTTCAAAAATTGCCGTATTTACAAGCATAGCTGGTAGGTGTTAGTTGTTAGTTGTTAACCACTAACCACCAACAACTAACAAAACTTAGACTGCTTCTGTATTCTTTTCTCCAGTTCTGATCCGCACAACTTGTTCAACTGGCGAGATAAATATTTTACCATCGCCGATTTCACCTGTCCGGGCAGCAGCGATAATTTTATCTACAACCATATCTACCTGGTTATCTTCTACGACAATTTCTAGTTTGAGTTTTTGCAAAAACTCCACCGTATACTCCGAACCGCGATAGCGTTCTGTTTGCCCTTTTTGTCGCCCAAATCCTCGAACTTCAGAAACGGTCATGCCAACTATACCAGCATTGACCAAAGCAATTTTCACTTCATCAAGCTTAAATGGACGAATAATAGCTTCTACTTTCCTCATTAGTTTCGCTCCTGCTTTTTAGTAGCTTCTATCTATATAACCAGATCCTTTGTCCAAAGCTTTAACTGATAACGCAACCCATAATTGTCAAAAAGTGTCGATACATACAAAATACTGAATATAATGTCCGCTTGAATACATATATTATCCACCAGTGTCGGTAATTGGTAATGGGTAATTGGCAAAGTTCCATATTAATTTATCACTATTTTGTAGCTTATGTAACAGAAGTAAATTCTTGTTCGCTAGATGTAAAAGGATTTGAGCGTTGGAATGTCCTGTTTCCAATTCCATATTTTGGGAACTTGGCAACTGTTATTTTAGTCCATGCCTTAAACTTGGCTTCATTTATAGATGAGTATTTCATTATGTTTGGTGGTGTGCGTTCACTAAGTGACTCTTCTGGAGTATCGCTCAAAGTTGGATTTAATTCCCAGTAATTTTTACTAAAAAAGTGGACTTGCAAACATAAATCACAAAAAACAAATAAACTCATAACCACTTTTCGGTAATCTTGGGGTTATCAGATCACACAACTTTATATAGAATTTACGGAACACTAACCATACAAATGTGAGAATACTATCTATTCTGCTTTCGTTAATCCCCAAAATTGTTGAGTAATGAACAGAAAATTAGCTCTCTTTTTGCTTTCTAGCCCCGCACTGTTTGCGTCTATGCTGTCTATGGTGATGATGACTCAACCAGCACGCGCAAATCAAACAGTGAATTCAACCCAAACCCATGTTTCTTGTCTGGAGTCTCCCCACTCTGCAACTCGCCGTCTGGTATGTACACGGGTAAGTAATACTCCTGCTGCACTACCCAAACCAGAAATGAAGTTGGCTCAAAATAACAATTCCAGTGACATAGTTGAAATGAATTTTAGTGAAGAAGAAAGCGATACAGCCATAAGTTTATTTGGCTGTGATTGCCCATCTTGCATCAATGCTTTACGCCAAATGCGCGGTCAAACTCCCATGCCAGTGTAGCAAATTCATCTTGAGCGCAACAAAAAAAGAGTCAGAGAGTGAATTCTCTGACTCATAATCGGAGACAAAAAATCATCAACCCAGTAGCTTTAACCGTAAATTATGAATACGGCAAATCACTTGTGTTGCTTCTGGAACAAAAATTAAAATCTTCCCAGGTTGTGTAAACCCAAGATCACACCTGCTCCCAATATATGACCGAAAGCGGTAGTAGCCAGTAAGGCTGGCGCTCCAAAACCGCCAAAGAACTGGTTTGAAGGCAAAGCCGGTTCTGCATTGGGGTACTTGATGGTGAATTTACCAAAGAGAATGGCAAGGATATTGCAGATAATCATGGTCAACCCAACTGCTGGACTCCATTGCAGAGGTGTGGTTGCAGCCGCTAGTAAAGTAGATGTCAGCAACTGAATTTTCTCCTTACAATTGTGATTGCGTTAAAAATACCATGTGAACTTCTTACCAAAAAAAAACAATCCAAAGTTGAAATCTGCATTAATAGTTAACATTTTTTTTAATTACTTTACAGTCTATGTCTATGGATCAAAAATTATTTGATTAATCTATATGTTCGTGGCGTTTTTCCTGTCCAACGTTTAAATGCACGATGAAATGCACTCGATTCTGAAAAACCAAGTAGAAAAGCAACATCGTCAATCATGATATTGGGCTTTTTGAGATGTCGTAGAGCAAGTTGTTTGCGTGTTTCATCCAAAAGTTGCTGATAAGATGTACCCTCAGCTTGCAATTCTCGCTGAAGATTACGAACGCTCATGGCTAAAGTGTGAGCGATCGCCTCAATTGAAGGCTTCTCCCATATACAAGTTAGTATGGCAATCATGCGATCGCCTTTATTCAAGCCTTGGGTGGGATGGATGGGACTTGCGACTGTCCCTTTTTGGATTTTAGGTCAAACAGAACTGTTTGCTACTGTTATATCCCAGACTCCCATGTTTGAAACTACACCAATTGGGTTCATGATGTGGGAACTCTGGTTGATTGTAATTGGTATCTTCACTATTACGCGCAACGAGCAAACGCCGACGCTTGATAATTAATACTTAAACTACGTCTGACTTGAAACCTATGGGAAAAGTATAGAATTTGAGAGTAAAATCTGATTAAGAAAAAACTATGGGTTTCAAGTTAGATGCGGTTTATTATCTATTTGAACAAATAATATTTATATTAACAATTAGATTATGAATATTGAAATTTTTAATCAGTTTCCTTTGATAACTCTATTATTACACTGGCTGGCTTATGCTTTTTTAGGATGGTATTTATCTGTTCATCATATTGTTTGGCTTGTAGGAGTATTGGTAGTTGCTTTGGTGTTAGCTTTAGTTGGGCGGAGTATCACTTGGTTAAATCGTTTGTTGGATTATGGTTCTCAAGTTTTAATTGTTACCGTTGTGTTGAGTATGTCGGTTATTGTAGTAGCAATTTTGCCAATATTTTTTACTTTTATTGTTACACCATTAGCAACTACAGTTTTAGCAGAAATAGAACTCCGTTTTGCTGGTTTTAGCAAACGAGACGCATTATTGTTTTTAACTTTATTAGCTGCGTTGGGTTTGGTTGTAGGTGAAACCATTGATTTAATTTTCTTACCTAGTAGTAGATATTAATGATCAATATTATCTGAATTTTATCAAATTCAGAAAACAGGAACCCCGATTTTTCAAAAATTTGGGGTTTTTATTAAGCTGATGTGCATTTAAACTAGGATTTTTGAGAGCTATACTGCTTACTGTGTCGAGATTGCTCGCTCGATTTAAATGCTGAACAGCTTATTCCCGAAGCATTTAGGAATGCCATATATGAAATTAGGTAGCGATCGCTTCCCATCTTTCCCTATTAGTACTTAATCTTACAAATATTTTCTATAAATTTAATTGTAACATTATGTTAAATAATGCGTAATAACTTCATTGATTTGAGGAGTATTACTAGAGAGATGACAAATAGACGTATTTTGAAGGTTAAATTCATCCTATTGATAGAAATCTAGCTATAATATTTAATTTTTTGAGTTATGTTTGATTGTTTGAGTTTTCACATCATGACAGTAATCTAACTTTCTGCGGCGATGTAGCAGAAATCAATTCAATTCCATAAAGTATTGAAACGTGAGAACACAGCATGAACAAAGATTTATCAGATAATACACTGAAAATTTTGTTGATAGATAGTCATGAAATGTGTCTAAGTGGAGTATTCAGGTTACTACACTCACAGTACCCGGATGCAAAAATTGTGACTGCTAAAACTGCTGAAAAGATTTTAAATCAAATTTTGCAATTGCAACCTGACCTAGTTGTGATGGATATTTTTTTACCAGAAAAACAAGGAGTCGTAGCACGAATTAGTACGGGTATGCAATTACTCCAAGATATGCTTAATAAGTATCCTAAGCTTAATATTGTAGTTCAAAGCGAACATGTAAAAAAACTAGTGCGAATCAAATCTACAATTGACACACACAAAGGAGGCTTTACAATAGCTGATAAAAGTCTTTCCAGTAAAGAAATGCTCATCAGAGTTAGTTGGGCTTTACAAGGACTAACCCATATCAAAGATCTTCAGTCTATCTACTCTGAATTAGAAATTAAACCAGAGTGTTTAAGACTGTTGACTCTAGCTTTTCAAGAAGGGTTACAAGATAAAGCGATCGCAGAAAATATCTGTGTATCAGAACGCATGGTGCGCCACTACTGGGATAAACTACAAGACGCTTTAGGAATTGATTGTCACGAATTAAAAAACCAAGGCAAAAATATCAGAATCATAACTCAAATTCGTGCTAGGGAAGCCGGTTTAATAGATTGAAAAAATCTTGAATATTAATACTAATATATAACCAGCAAAAATCATTTTTTTTGATGGTTTGGCTAATGGTTCTACTAGTTCAGAATCAGAAAATTATTGTTTTTTGTCATTAAATCATGACTTGCACTTAGTACGAATACGCACTAAGTGCAAGATGCCATTTGAGATTAAAAGTATTCTTAAACCTGTTTTTTGAAAAAAATCAATATTTATCCGCGATAGCAAGGGTTATTTTAGTTACATCAACTTAACAAATTTTTTTGATGTAGTATGCAATGTAAGTACTTGCAACTATACTCACTTTTAGTTTAAGCTTTGAGACTAATTAATCATTAATTATAAACAATCATTTGACATCCTCCCACTGGCTTTTAGCCAGTGGGATTCCAAACATCACTGTTTGGTTTTCCTCTTTCGGTGAGTCGGCTTAATTGGAGGAGTTTCCCCACCCAAGTACTTATATACAGCGTATTGCAGGTTTATGAGGTACAGACTATTCGGTCATAAATTATAAGAAAGTTTTTCACTCAATCAGAGATGTACCTCATTTACTTGAAAACTGCTGTAAGTTTATTTGTTAGAACAAAATAAAAGTAGATTAAGAGAATAATAATCAATCTCAAAAAATTAACACAAAGCCAAAAATACGCAGGGCTATTTCATTGTTGGCATCACCCTGTCACATAACTCGTACCATGTCCAGTAAAATTCAATTCCAATTAAATATTTACCAATACTGGTGTTGGTTGAGTGTCGTAATAATATTTAGTGCAACCCTAATCAAGCCACTAAAAGCCCAAGTTATTAAAACAACGCGAATACCAAACCACACAACTGCTCAAGTTCCAAATATTAGACCTGAACCTGGTAAACCTCCCTCAAATCAGACTTTACCAGAACAGTCACCACTACCACCTCCAGAAGAATTATTGCAACCCCCTGGTACAACAACTCCAACTCCAGAAACAATCCCAAGCGGTGAAATTCCTCAAACTATCATCGTGAAAAAATTTAAAATCACAGGTAGTACGGTTTTTAGTCCTGAAGATTTTGACAAAATTACTAAACATTTTACAAATCGCCCTATTAGCTTTAGACAACTGTTCCAACTTCGTTCAGAAATTACTCAATTTTATGTAGATAAAGGATACATTACATCTGGAGCTTATATTCCTCCGCAAAAATTGCAGAATGGTGTAGTGGAAATTAGGGTGCTTGAGGGTGAGCTAGAAGACATAAAAGTTGTAGGTACTCAAAAACTTAACCCTAAATATTTGCAAAGTCGTCTGGCTATTGCTATAAACAAACCACTAAATCGCGATCGCTTGTTAGAAGCATTGCAGTTATTACAATTTAATCCCTTAATTGAAACCTTATCAGCAGAACTGTCAGCCGGATCTCGTCCTGGACAAAGCTTACTGGAAGTAAGAATCACAGAAGCCAATACTTTTAACGTACAGTTGATTTTGGACAATGGGCGATCGCCAGCTGTCGGCACTTTTCGTCGGCAAATACAAGTAAACGAAGCCAATCTGTTCGGATGGGGCGATAGCATTAGCGCTGTTTACGCCAATACAGATGGTAGTAATGCCTTTGACTTAAATTATACACTGCCCCTCAACCCGTACAATGGCACCTTGTCATTTAGCTATGGTTTTTCTGACAATAAAGTTACAGAAAGACCCTTTGATGTTCTTGACATTCAATCAAACTCTAATTACTACGAATTATCACTGCGTCAGCCCATAATACAAAAACCTACTCAAGAATTTATCTTAGGCATAACAGCAAGTCATCGTCGCAGCAAAGCCACATTTTTGGATGACGAAGTACCTTTCCCAGGGACAGGTACAGATGCTGAGGGAAGAACACGAGTAACCGCTGTGCGCTTTTTTCAAGAATGGGTCTCTCGTGATAGCCTGCAAGTATTTGCTATGCGTTCTCAGTTAAGTGTCGGACTTGATCTTTTTGATGCCACCATCAACGAAACCTTCCCCGATAGTCGTTTTGTCGCCTGGAGAGGACAAGCGCAGTGGGTGCGTTTATTGGATCGCGACACTTTGTTAGTACTAAGAGGTGATGTACAACTAGCAGATAGACCACTCGTTCCCTTTGAACAAATTGGGATTGGGGGTTTAGATTCCGTGCGCGGCTATCGTCAAGATGCTTTATTGACAGATAACGGTATTTTTGCATCTGCGGAAGTACGAATTCCTGTTGTTCGCTTCTCAGGACGCAACAACTTTTTGCAGGTGGCTCCCTTTGTGGATTTTGGCAATGGTTGGAATGATTCTGGTAGATCGGAATTTGAAGTTGAACTCGACAGCAATACCTTACTATCTGTTGGATTAGGGCTGCGACTACAACTTGAAGACAATCTCACCGCTCGCCTCGATTGGGGTATTCCTTTGATTTCAGTTACTTCCGAGGATAAAGACTCTTGGCAAGAAAACGGTTTGTACTTTTCCATCATTGTCAATCCTTTTTGAACATGATGGGTAGTGTCTTCCTACGCCCCTACAATCTACGATAAGCAAGGCGGAGACTCTGCACAAGAATAATTAAAGATGCGATCGCCATCAAGCCTCCCCAAAACCAGTAAGGTAAAAGTAATTGTTGCTGAATTTGGGCAGTATCAGATATCCCTAGAGGCCCTGCACTGTAGCTAAATAAATAATCAAGTTGGTGATAAGTACTTACACATGCTTGTACGCCCAAAAATTGCACCGCGAATCCCTGCATCCAACGTGGTGCTTTTAGACCAATACCTAGAATAATTAAACCCAATAAGGGAATTGCTACTAATCCAAATAGGGATCTGACCCAAATTGCCGTTGATAATACTAAAAAGCCACCTAATATTTTTAAACTCCACGAAGCAGTTTTGAAGCTACGGGAAGCCAAGATTAAAGCCGCACCAGCAATAGGTGGTCCCATTGGCCCACCTGCTGCAACTAAAGCACGACCAAGAGGCCCTAGTAATAAACTGCCACTGTAGCTATAATATGCTACTCCAGATCCGTTGGGAAAAATCAGTAATTGTTGGAAGCTTCCTCCCAAAACTAGAGCCATTAAGCCATGACTGATTTCATGAAACCAAGTCGCCAGGATAGTAAATGGGTATAAAATATACTCACCCACCGAAAATTGCCACAGGATGATTGTTGCGATCGCTGCTGTGATCAGCCAGGTAAGCCCCATGCGTTCAACCTCTGGTGGAGCTTCATTAGCTAATAAGGGTTGATGTTGTTTATTTGATTCCCTCATGGGTTTTTTTCCTTGGGTAGTGATCCCAAAAGCAGAAGTTGCTTTTTTATCTATCCTAGCTGCTTGCTGAAAGTAGGAAATTGAGGACAAGGAAAGGGGGACAAAAGGGACAAGGAGGACATATTAATCCAAAATCCCAAATTGTTTGACTAGTGACGTACTCCACACACTTGTTGGTACTTCTAAACGGATTTGAATTTGTGGTCCTGAACGAGCTAGGCGGAGGATAACTCCATCGGTAACTGACACTCTCACAATTGCTTGCCCATCTACATAAGTTCCATTCGCACCTAAATTGACGATTTCCCAGCCATGTTCCACTCGTCTTACTTCTATATGGCGACGGGAAACCACAGCACTATAGAGAACAACATGATTATCCGCCGCTCGTCCGATAAAAATGGCTGGTTCGTCGTCTGCAAAAGTCCAGCTTTGGGCTGGAATAGGTTGTAGTGGGTGCAGGAGGATAAGTGTAATCACGCGCTAGGCTTGTATCAATTCTCCTCCACTATAGCTGACCCTTTAGGAGATTTGAAAGATGAATGTCACCAGATCTCCTTTGCCTAAGCTGATGCGATCGCCTGATCTTAAGCGATGTCTGTTTCCAGGTAATAAAGGCAAATTATTAATGTAAGTACCGTTAGAACTGCCTACATCTTCAATATAGTAAGCGTCTCCCTCTACACGAATATCTGAGTGTATTCGCGAAACAATTTCTGAGTTGGGAAACCCAGAAACATCCACATCGGGTGGAATCCGATCATTAGGCTTACCGATATGAATTACAGACAGATTCTGTGGTAATTCAATTTGCCTATCGCTTTGGACGTGGACAAGCCGTGCAGTTACTTGCTGTAATTGCGTTCTCGAAGCAGTAGGTGGTGATGACACGGGTTGGGGCGATGGTGCTGGCGCGGGTTGGGGTGCTGGCTCACTTTCACTCTCTATTTCACTCTCTATTTCAGGTACTGGACTCTCTTCTTCGGCAACTACTGGTGGTGGGGCTGCAACGGTTGGAGGAGGCACTGATGCTGGAGGTTCTGGAGGTGCTGGTGGTGGAGAGGGGCTGGTTTCCTCAGCATTAAAAGCTGGAATTGGAGGTGGTGGTGGGCTACTTTCTCCTGAAGGAAATGCTACAGCTGTTGGTGGCAAAGGTGGGGAGTCAGGCGTAGTGTAGCTGGCAGATCCACTCACTGATGCAGGTTGCGATTGTATAAGTGAATCAGGTGCAACTAACGGTTCTACTTCCACAGGAATGTCAGGTGCTACGGTTGCTGCTACTGGCGTTACATTACCTGTACGCAGTTGATAGCCACACTGTCCACAAAAAGAAGCATCTGCCTGCACGGTTGCCCCACAACTAGGACAGTTAGTAGTCGCTGGTAACGGGGTATAGCAAGCTTCACACTGGGTAGCGCCATCAGGGTTGTGGTGATTGCAGTTAGGGCAGACGATCATGGAAATTAAACCTTTGTTTTAGGTCATCGTACAATAGGGCTGACAAGCAGAGGCACAACTCTAGCTTGAAAATAAGGATCGGGGATCAGGGATCGCTTAAGAGGTTTTCATATCCTCGTTGTGGGCTATTGAGCGTGAGATTCTAGTTTCTGATTTTAACAAGTAGTTAAATTCAGTTATCAGTTATCAGTTATCAGTGATTAGATTATTTTTAATGTTGGTAACTGTTAAGTGTTCACTGTTAACTGTTCACCTGCTGCTGCATCCAGTAGCCACCACAGTTCACCTTCGGGTTGAATGAGGCGGGATGGATAAGTAGAGTTATCTGCTTCTGGTGCGAAAACTTCAGCAAGCGCTGGTTTTTTGTTTGCGCCAGCAACTATGAAAATAACGCATCTGGCTGCATTAATAAATGGATAGGTAAAGGTAATGCGAGAATTACCATCTTTATTGCCTACGGTGATTAGGCGATCGCGTACTTTGAGTGCTTCTGTGTGTGGGAACAAAGAAGCTGTATGTGCATCATCACCCATTCCTAGCAAAATCACATCCAAAGCCGGAAATTCTCCAGGTGAAGAGCGAAAAAACTCTTGCAGTTCTTTTTCATGTTTAGCCGCAGATACTGCTGGATCACCCTCAGTGGTGGGTACAGCATGAATGTTAGCTGCTGGTATGTTGACGCGATCTAACCAAGCACGACGTGCCATACCTTCATTACTATCTGGATGATCGGGCGGAACGTAACGTTCATCCCCCCAAAATACATGAATTTTATCCCAAGGGAGATTTTGGGTGGCGATCGCTTCGTACAATGGCTTAGGTGTACTTCCGCCAGATAAGGCAATGCTAAATTTTCCTCGTTGTTCAATAGCAGCCTGAATTTGCGAGAGGATCAATTCTTGAACTCGCGCTATTAAGGCTGTTTTATCTGGTAAAACCTCAATTTTTCTCTTCATCGCTTCCTCATTATATTGGCGACTTCCAGCATTACCATATCGAAATTACTGACTTTGTAAAGTCAAGGTCAAATTACCAAGCTTTGGATTTTGGACTCTGGACTCTGGACTTCAGACAGCAGATAACACTTGTTTATTCAAATCAATTACGGCAATTTAATAAAATCTTGCCGAATCTTAATAAAAATCATCAGTAACAATGACAGTTATCAGTTAAAAGTTATCAGTTTTTTAACTATTCATTGATAACTGATATATTTGATGCCAATCAGCGATCGCTTCTCGTTGGGAAGCTAATAAATTTTGAATTCCTTTTTCAGCAAAATCTAACAGTTGATTGAGCTGGGTACGGCTAAAAGAGCCTTCTTCCGCAGTTCCTTGGGCTTCAATAATTCCCAAGTGCTGATTCATCACTACGTTAAAATCTACTGTAGCGGCAACATCTTCAACATAGTTCAAATCTAAAAAAGGCTCTTCCTGTAGTAATCCTACAGAAACAGCTGCTATTTGTCCAACCAGAGGCGATCGCTCTAAAACTCCTTGCTGCAATAATTTAGAAATTGCATGTGCTAGGGCTACAAACCCACCTGTAATTGCTGTTGTTCTAGTACCAGCATCTGCTTGCAAAACATCTGCATCTATAGTCAGCGTACGTTCTCCCAGCAATTCTAAATCTACTGCTGCTCGTAAACTACGTCCAATCAAACGTTGAATTTCCTGAGTTCGTCCAGACAATTTCAAAAATTCTCGTTCTTGCCTTTGCTGAGTAGCAGTTGGTAACATACGGTACTCAGCAGTTAACCAACCTTTGCCAGTACCAGCAAGAAACTTAGGGACTCCTTCAATCACACTGACGGTACATAACACCTTAGTCTCACCATAACTTGCCAGAACAGAACCATAGGCAAAGCGAGTAAAGTCTTGATTAAAGGTAACAGGACGCAGTTCGTAAGGTTTTCGACCATCTGGACGCTGCCAAGCCATTGCAGTAGCCTCAAATTTGATCAGACACTGCCTTCAGGGTATCGTTTTAGTTCGCAGTTTCAGGAAATTTAAATAAGTATCTAAGGATTGGGATTGGGGAGAATCCCCGATCCCCATTAAAAGCAAAATTAACAAACAGCAAGCAGGTTCATGATAGTGTGTAGTACCATCTCTGGGGATTGGTCGCCGTTAATGGTTAGGAGGCGACGGCGACGGTCGTAATATTCTAGGATGGGAATGGTGCGATCGTAGAATAATTCAACACGACGTTGGACAATTTCTGGTTGATCATCTGGAAGACAACGCCCTAAAGCACGGCTGACCATAACTGCTTGTGGTACTTGTAGATAAATTGCCCAGGATAATTGTTGCCCTAACTCATCCAACAAAAAATCTAATTCTTCTGCTTGAAACGCTGTCCGAGGATAACCTTCTAACACCCAACCACGGTTAGCATCAGGCTGCTTGAGTTGATTCAAGATAAATTCAATAATCACCTCATCTGGTACTAATTCCCCTGTTGCTATGTATGGTTGTGCAAGGCGACCCAAGTTGCTAAAGTTAGCGATTGCTTGACGCAATAGTTCGCCTGTGGAAATCAAAGGAATTTCAAGTTGATTACACAGCTTTTGCGCCTGTGTACTTTTTCCGGCTCCTGAACCTCCTAGAATAACTAATTTTACAACCATAAACTCCTAGTCCTGTCAATTTCACAATTGTCTAAGTCTGTTTTGCGGTTCTAGAAAAAAATTAATATCCGAAGAATTCAGAAGTTTATCGGGATATTTCAGAGATTTTGCCTATTTTTTTCTTTGGTTTAAATTCAAAAATCAGTGTTCTAATTTTTACTAACAAATTCATAAGCAAAACCATAATTTAAATCTTCATAAACCTTGACTTGAGTACAGAGGTAGTGTTTGACTAAGAATGCGACTTGCCAAATAGACTACATCTCTTAAAAATAGTTTGATTATACAGGCAGACTTACTAGAATAAACCTCAGCGAAAACTCCTTATTCTATTGTATTTTTTTTAATACTCAACTATGGTTGCCCAGCTAGAAAACCTCAACACAAATTTGACACTTGATCTACCATACTCAATAGAGGGACTCGTGCAAGTTTTCACGAGTACACATCGTAGCTTTTTTACTAACGTCATGGCTCAGGCACTGAGAATCGCTGGTCAAGGTACGCCAGTTTTAGTAGTGCAATTTCTTAAAGGAGGTATTAATCAAGGTCATGAACACCCGATCCGATTGGGACAAAATTTAGATTGGATTCGCTGCGATTTGCCTCGTTGTATCGATACACCACACCTCGACGAAAGCGAAACACAAGCCTTACAAAAGTTGTGGCAACATACACAAAAGGTCGTATGTGAAGCTAAGTATTCTCTCGTTGTCCTGGATGAGTTAAGTTTAGCGATTAACTTTAATTTGATTCCCGAAACAGAGGTTTTAGCCTTTTTGGTAAAACGTCCGGCTCATGTCGATATCATTCTCACAGGACTGGATATGCCCAAGTCGATTCTAGATATGGCAGATCAAATTACAGAAATCCGTCGCAGTCATCAGCCTTGAGGGGATTGGATCTGAAAATCTTCAGCAAGCGGAGTGTATTTCAGTTTCTGAAGACGGTTTGCTCGATTATCAGGAGAACTTAAACACACTGGGAAAATTATTGACAAAGCAAGGTCAGATATTAGACATCTCCGACAACTATCAAAGCCTTTATGTGACTAGCTCTTAGGGTGCA
>NZ_JCACKS010000222.1:0-44092 GCF_059505505.1 Pelatocladus sp.
AAAAATTGGTAAATATGACACTATACCATAAAACTTTTTTGCAAGAGGTCTAATAAAGCGATACTCTGTAGGAGTGGCTAGCGCGATCGCGTAGCGTTCTGTGGAAAATCGTATACACATGATAATCATGCTGGTAATCTGCAAACTTTTAACTTCATGAGTTACTTCCGTCCTGCTATTGATGCGATGACTGGTTACGTTCCCGGAGAACAGCCGAAACTGGGAACTAAAATTATTAAACTCAATACTAATGAAAATCCTTATCCGCCGTCACCAAATGCACTTAATATCCTCAGAACCTTAGATGGCGAATGGTTACGGCGTTATCCTGATCCTTTTGCGCGTGAATTTTGTGCAGCTGTAAGTGAAGCTTTGGATGTACCCGCCGATTGGATTATTGTCGGTAACGGTAGTGATGATGTGTTGAATGTGTTGATGCGTGCTTGTGCGGAAGGACGCGATCGCAAAGTTGTTTACCCTATGCCAACTTACGTTTTATATCGTACCCTAGCAGCCATGCAACCTGCGGAAGTTGTGGAAATTCCCTATCCCCAAGATTTTAGACTGCCGATTGATGATCTGGTTGCTGCTAAGGGCGCGATTACGTTTATTGCTTCTCCCAACAGTCCTTCTGGTCATTGTGTACCGTTGGATGATTTACGTACTTTAGCAGGGCAAGTTTCAGGAATTGTGGCGATCGATGAAGCGTATGTTGATTTCGCTGAATATTCTGCCTTACCGTTGGTGCAGGAATTTGAGAATGTGATTGTGTTGCGTACTTTATCCAAAGGCTACTCTTTGGCAGGTTTACGGATGGGTTTTGGTATTGCCAATCCCAATTTACTGACAGGGTTGTTTAAAGTCAAAGATAGTTACAACATTGATGCGATCGCTACTATGCTTGGTGCAGCAGCAATGCGTGATCAAGCTTATAAAAACAATTGTGCCGAGAAAGTTAAAATATCACGAGCAAAGCTGAGTGTTGAGTTGAAGAACTTGGGTTTCAATGTTCTTGATTCACAAGCAAACTTCGTCCTTGCTACACCAGAACAAAGCAATGCAGAACAACTTTATTTAGGATTGAAGGAACGAGGTATTTTAGTACGCTACTTCAAGCAACCAGGATTAGACAATAAACTGCGGATTTCAGTTGGTACAGATGAACAAAATCAAATATTAATTGAAGCTTTAGTTAGCTTGATCAATTCCCAGTGATTACCTGAAACAGTGCGATCGCATTATATGCTGAGTGTAAATTGCACTGAGCATTGTAATATAGCTTTTTTATGGTAGTATTAGTCTGTTGTATGTGCGTAATTGAGCAGTACAAGGGCGTGTAGCTCAGTGGATAGAGCGTCAGATTCCGGTTCTGTAGGTCGGGGGTTCGAATCCCTCCACGCTCGTTTGTGAAGTACCCTAACCTGCTTCGCCGAGATAGGGGCATTCCGCCAAATTAGGGTAAAATCTCAATCAACAAATGATGGCTCTGACCTTGATCAACAAAAATTGGTAAGAGCCTAGCTTTTTACAGCAGTTTTCAAGTAAATGAGGTACATCTCTGATTGAGTGAAAAACTTTCTTATAATTTATGACCGAATAGTCTGTACCTCATAAACCTGCAATACGCTGTATGTGATTAACTTTCTGAGCAATCAAAATTACCTGTGCTTTAACAACAGCCATAAATGACCAACTAACTACAAAATATTTGTCCTTGCTCCTTGAATCTTGAGCGACGCTAGGTCTTGCTTAACAGCCAGAAATAGACAATTTGTGCTAAAATTGTAACAAATTATGGCAATTATTCCAGCTTAGTTTGTAATAATTTTGCTTATTTTCGCTTTAATCGCTAAAACTAGCCATTATTGGAGTTTTTTAGGTTATGACAACCTCTCAGGAGAGGATTATCCCTACAGATCTGCGAAACGAAATGTCCAGGTCTTACCTGGAGTATGCCATGAGCGTCATTGTTGGACGGGCGCTACCAGATGCCAGGGATGGTCTGAAACCTGTCCATCGGCGTATCCTCTACGCTATGCATGAGTTGGGGTTGACCTCAGACCGTCCCTTCCGTAAATGTGCGCGTGTTGTGGGGGAAGTTTTGGGTAAATATCACCCCCACGGCGACACAGCAGTGTATGACGCCTTAGTGCGGATGGCACAGGATTTTTCCATGCGATCGCCTTTAATTGCAGGGCATGGTAATTTTGGCTCTGTAGATAACGACCCTCCGGCGGCCATGCGTTACACCGAATGCCGCTTGCAAGCTTTGACTAGCGATGCTCTGCTGCAAGATATCGAATCAGAAACCGTAGATTTTGCCGATAACTTCGACGGTTCCCAGCAAGAACCGACTGTGTTACCCGCACGATTACCACAGTTGTTATTGAATGGTTCTTCGGGGATCGCTGTTGGGATGGCAACCAACATCCCGCCTCATAATTTGGGTGAGTTGATTGATGGGTTAGTAGCAGTGATTCAGAACCCAGAAATAACTGATACCCAAGTAATGCAGTATATCCACGGACCTGACTTTCCGACAGGCGCTCACATTCTTGGTACTGCGGCGATCAAAGAAGCTTACACCACTGGACGCGGTTCTATAACCATGCGCGGTGTAGCAAATATTGAAACCATCGAAATGCGAGGACGCCCAGAAAGGGAAGCAATTATCGTCACCGAGTTACCCTATCAAACCAACAAAGCTGCATTAATTGAGAAAATTGCCGAGTTGGTAAACGACAAGCGCATCGAGGGAATTGCTGACATCCGAGATGAAAGCGATCGCGATGGGATGCGAATTGTCATCGAACTCAAGCGCGACGCCTATCCCCGTGTAGTTCTGAACAACCTCTACAAGCAAACGCCCCTGCAAGCTAATTTCGGGGCCAATATGTTGGCGTTGGTCAACGGTGAACCCCAAATCCTCACCATCAAGCAGTTTCTACAAGTATTTCTGGATTTTCGGATCGAAGCGATCACCAGACGCACCCAATACGAACTACGGAAAGCTGAAGAACGTGACCATATCTTGCAAGGGTTATTAATTGCCCTATCTCACCTCGATGCAATTATTGCCTTAATTCGCCACGCTGCTGATACACCAACAGCCAAAGGAGAGTTAATCACAACTTACGGACTATCAGAAGCGCAAGCAGATGCAATCTTACAAATGCAATTGCGGCGATTAACAGCCCTAGAAGCAGATAAAATCCGCCAAGAACATGAAGCATTACAAGCTCAAATTGCCGACTTGCAAGATATTTTGGCAAAGCGTGAACGGATACTGCAAATTATCGAAACCGAAATCCAGTATCTCAAAACTAAATTTGCTACACCTCGGCGGACGTTAATTACTCACGGCGAAGGCGACTTAGAAGACATAGACCTAATCGCCAACGAAAAAGCGATCATTTTAATTACCGAGCAAGGTTATATCAAACGGATGCCCGTTAACACCTTTGAAGCACAAAACCGTGCCACCAGAGGTAAAGCGGCTGCCAAAGTCAAAGAAGATGATGGCGTCGAGCATTTCTTGACCTGTTGTGACCACGATAGTCTGTTATTCTTTAGCGATCGCGGTGTGGTTTACTGCCTTAAAGCCTACCAAATTCCCGTAAGTTCCCGTACCAGTCGCGGTACAGCAATTGTGCAGATGTTGCCAATTCCCAAAGAAGAAAAAATTACCTCCATCGTACCCGTCAGCGAGTTTACCAGCGATGAGTATTTGGTCATGCTCACCAAAGGTGGCAACATCAAGAAAACCGTATTGGAAGCGTTTAGTCATATTCGTGCCAACGGCTTAATTGCCATTTCCCTAGAAGAAGGCGATCAACTACGCTGGGTACGACGGGCAAAAGTCGAAGACAGCGTGATCATTGGTTCCCGTCAAGGTATGGCCATTCACTTCCGTTGTAACCATGAACAACTGCGTCCTCTCGGTCGTGCTACTCGTGGTGTGAAATCCATGAAACTCAAGGCTAAAGATGAACTGGTAGGAATGGATATTCTACCCGCAGCCGTTCTAGATAATTTGACTCCTGTCTCAGAAGCAGAAATCGAAGCAATCGAAGAAATCGAAACCGAAGAAATCGAAACCGAAGAAACCCCAGAAGTACCAGGTAACGGTCATGACGGACCGTGGGTACTGATAATTACAATTGGAGGTTACGGTAAACGCGTACCCGTTGCCCAATTCCGCTTGCAAAATCGGGCTGGTCAAGGTTTAATGGCAACCAAATTCAAAAACCGTAAAATCAAAGACCAACTAGCCAACTTACACATTGTCAATAACGACGATGAAATTATGATGGTTACAAGTCGCGGTATTATCATCAGACAGGCAGTGAATGCAATTTCCGTCCAATCCCGTTCTGCCACAGGAGTACGCGTACAACGTCTAGACGAAGATGATGTGATTACAGGAGTAGCGATCGTTCCCCCCGATACTGGTGATGCGACAGAACCAGAGTAAGAAAGGACACGGGAACAAACAGACACGGGGACGAGGAGAAATATTTACTCTCAGCCTCCGTGGATCTGTGCTTCTGCGTTTCGCGATCGCCGCCTTTAGCGGTATTTTGATGGGGCTGACCGTCGCCCCCATCAATGCTTGGTTTTTAGCATGGTTCGCCTTAGCACCTCTATGGGTGTTAGTAGTTAATTCTGCAAAACCAAAAATCCCACTTCTGTCCATCTCTCTAGCTTGGGGTATTGGTTATCACGGTTTCGCCCTATCTTGGATCACAGGAATTCACCCCATGACTTGGATGGGGGTTCCTTGGCTAGCAAGTTTGGGAATAGCTGTTTTTTGTTGGGTATTCATCACTCTCTGGGGTGCTGCATCTGTGGCGGTGTGGGCAACAGGGATGAGAATTATTTGTTATTCTATCCCACAACCCTACGTTCGTGTTCTCATTGGTACTGCCTTATGGTGTGGTGTCGAGACAATATTGAGTTGGGGAGCATTATTTTGGAGTTCTATTTCTTACACACAAAGTCCGTATAATCTCGCAATTTTACATCTTGGTCAACTTTCCGGTCCCTATGCCGTAACAGCAGCGATAGTCGCTGTGAATGGTCTGATTGCAGAAGCTTTTATTAATTGCGATACACGCGAAGCGCCTTGGCGGTTCGTGAATAAATATCTAATTACTGCCACAGGATTATTAACCACCCTACACCTGATTGGTTTTGTCTTATACACCCGTCCCCTGATTCAACCACCAACCGCAGCCCTGAAGATCGGAATTATTCAAGGTAACATTCCTAACCAAATTAAGCTTTATCCAGAAGGCCTGCGTCGCGCTTTAGAAGGCTACACTACTGGGTATCTAACCTTAGCAAATCAAAAAGTAGACGCAGTACTAACGCCAGAAGGAGCCTTACCTTTCTTTGAGCAAAATATCATGCGTAGTTCCTTAGTGGCGGCGGTGCGATCGCAAGGAGTGGTAGCTTGGATTGGCGGTTTTGGACAAAAGGGAAAAAGTTATACAAATAGCTTACTAACTGTCACAAAAGATGGTAAACTCTTTAGCCATTACGACAAGGTGAAGTTAGTACCTATTGGTGAGTATGTCCCATTTGAAGAACTTTTAGGCAGTATTATTAGTCGTTTGTCACCACTGGATGAACACCAAGTTCCTGGTTCACCAAATCAAATCTTTAATACGCCTTTTGGTCGTGCGATCGCAAGTATTTGTTACGAATCTGCTTTTCCCGAAGTATTTCGCTATCAAGCTCAAGCAGGCGGACAGTTTATCCTCAGCTCATCTAATGATGCTCATTACAGTGCATCAATGCCAGCACAGCATCATGCCCAGGATATCATGCGGGCAATTGAAACTGATAGATGGGCAGTACGGGCGACGAATACAGGATATTCAGCTTTTGTAGATCCTCATGGGAGAACAAAATGGATATCTGGACATAATACTTACGAAATTCACGCTGAAACTATTTATCGCCGCCAGACACAGAGTTTATATGTGCGTTGGGGTGATTGGTTAACGCCGTTATTATTAGTATCAGCTGGGGGAATATGGCTGATTAATTTTTTGATTGTCCAACTCTCACGCAAGCAGGAGTTGAACTAGCAGTAGGGGGATCAGGGTAAATTGCTAAAGTATGATATTGGGGAGCGCCAGTATCATAAACAATTTCAAAGGTGTATAACTTATTTTTTCCACCTCCTTCAGTAACTACTGTTAGGAGTGTTTTATCGGCGTTAGGTAGACCAGGAATATTTATTTTTTCAATTCGTCTGAGTTGAATTACATGTGCTGCGGAGTTTTTACAATCTCCGGCGTTGTTATTACGATCTGGACCAAACTGCATACACATTGGCCCATCAAAATCCATTGTCACTTGGGATGGGTCGTTTAACCAAACTTTTTTAATTGTTTCTCCAGCTGGAATAAAACTTAAATTTGTCCCTTGCTGAAACCAGACGTTGACAGTAGGTGTTGCTCCCCCTAAACCTTGTGCTTGACAAGAAAACATGGAACGGAGAACAGCATTATTTGCCAAAGCACGACCTGCTACCACAATGATTGCAACAGAAAAAATTAGGGAAGCTAGATTATAAGAATTTTTTGGGGGTTTGAATTGCAGGTTAATGTGATGTTTCATCTCATGTCCACTTGAACACTCATACTATCCGTTGAGGTCGATAATTGATAATTGGTAATGACAAATGACAAATGACAATTAAAGCTGAATGGTTTGATTAATATATATTTCTATTTCTTTTCCTGCTGGTAAAAACCAAATATTAGTGCGTTGCATTGCTTGAGAAATCGCTTGTTGATTACGCTGAGTAATTTGGGGAACTACTGTTTTCACACCACCTTCGAGAATCCCAGCCAAGAGATTGCGTCGGGGATTATTGTTGCTAACAATAGTACCTGTAGTTGTGGTAGTAACTTGCGATTCTGTACGATTAAATAACTCTGCGGCTTTCCCAACGCCTCCCAATACAAATTGTTGAGCATCAATCATGGTGGTGGATGTTCCTTTTTTATATTGGTTAGCAATTAAAGGTTTTCCAGCCGAGGCACGAATTAAGATAGCGTTTTGTGGTAGATTTTGCTCTGTCAGGTTGCCATTGTTTTCTTTAACTAATTTGATTACATCTAACTGCACCAAACCCTGCTCAGAAATAGAACTAACTTGAGTCAACAACTCAGTTTTTTCTGGTAATACAACCTCACCATCTATAGATTTTAATGGTTCTTTTAAACGAACTACAAATACATTTTGAGGACTGTTATCTTTCTTATTATTATTGTTAGTCGCTCTACTAGTTTCTCCAAATACAGCAGTAGCTAATACGGCTTTGACACTAGTTCCTACTCTTACAGAGTTTGGACTATTTGGTTGTGCTTGACTAACAACAGAACTTGGTGGTTCTGGGGTATTATCCTGGGATTGAGAGTTGGTCGTTTGTGGCGGAACTTTGGTATTTTGTACAGGTACAGGAGTTGGACGATTTACATTGGTGTTATTAGGTGTAGCAACAGCTAATACTTGACCATAGCTACCCAATTTCGATAATCTGGACCATTCCTGCAATGGATCTGGTGTGGGTTGGGGAGTAAATTGAACTGTTGGTTGAGTTTCTGGTGTGGGAACTACAGGTAGCGGGGAAGTAGGGTTTGGTGGAGTTTGGGGTACTGTAACAATCCGCGTTACTACCTTTGGTGGCATGTACACTGTTTTTGTAGGTGTAGGTGTTTTTTGCAAAGCAATTTTGGGTCTGTTATTTCTGGAATTTTCCTCTTGAGAAGTTGGTTGTCGTGATGTGACTTTTTGAGTTCTTAGTTGTTGCTGTGCTAATTTTACAGCTTGCGCTTGTTCAGCTAAGGCTAATTTTGTTTTTAGAGTCTCTAATTCTCCTTCTAGTTGTTGCAAGCGCGTTTCAGTGCTTGTTTGCGGCGTTTTTGGTGAGACTATATTAGTTTTTCTAGGTTTTTGATTGCTAGTATTCATCATCTGTGATAAAAAAGCACCAGCCACTAAAACTAAAGCAAAAGTGGTAGTCCCTACCAAGGCTAATTTAGCAAAAGGATTTGATGAGAAGGGCTGCTTAGTGGAAATTTCTGGTGCTGGGGAAGGTGAAGGTGAAGATGATTGTGGTAAGTTGAGTGCATTTTCTTCTGCTTCTGTTTCTGTTTGTGTTTCAATGGTTGGAGACTCTTGTTCAAAGCCAACCAATTTCGCCATTTGCAGTTCCCAATCAGATAATCCTAATTCTGGTTGGTAATTCTCATTGATCGGAGTATCTATATTTTCTGGATGAGTTTCTGAAGGAATAGAATATCGAGTCATAATAAAGCTTTTGTTTAATCAGGAGCAGTTTTTATCTTTGATGTCACATATATTGTAGATTTCTAGTCTAGCTTCACCGATGCGGTAAGCTGCTATATGCCAGGAAAGTGGTAGATCCGGTAATGTCACTTTTTGATTATCTATGGCTTGGATTAAGATTTGTTTATTAAATGCGATCGCTTTCCCTAATCTATCAGAATTGCTAAATATTAATTGATTCCCTTGCAACTCTACTTTCCACTTGCCATTAGCAATTTTTACAGGTTGAGAAATTCTTTGAATAATCAAAACACTTTCAGCACCGCGATTTTCAAATTGGTTGACTGTATTTGTATTAAGAATCTCGGATTGAAATTTTTGCTTGACGTCATTCGTTAAAAGTTCTGAACTAATTTCCCATATACTTTCCGGTGGTTGCTGTTTAGACCAGGTTAGCATTAAGGTCATTGTTTCACCGACGAAACGCCGGATTGTGTCTGGATATCGTTCTAAATTTTGTGTGGGATCTGCTGTAATAGCACGACCATCAGCGAGTTGCACTAAACTTTGAGGAGTTAATTGCTTACTTAGCTGCTGCAACATAGAACCGTGGAACATTAGTACGAGCAATGCAAAAATATTTAAACCAAAAGTTCCAACAGCAAACAATGGTAATATACTACTTTTTCTTTTATTTTCTTGTTTAAGTAACTGCATGAGTTAATTCTATTAAATTACATTTAAGAAGATGTTTTAAAAATCTTCCTAGAGATTGTAAAACGTTTTATAATTCCCTAAATCCCCCTTACAAAAGAGGAATTTGATGGGGGTTTTGAGGATGAATAAGTGCCTAAGTTCACAGTCAATCACTTTTCAAACAACCTCTAACATGAATTAAATTCTGACCAAAGTCTAATTATTTTTTATTCCCTCACAAAGCTATCTGATTTTGTTTCAATTCCACACTGCTTTAATTGCTCCTGAGTTAAAGTATTATATTGATCCAACAGACATAAATTACGGATTTCATAAATTTCTAATTTTTCTGCTCGCGTACTATAAATTGCTTTTTGCAAAACGCTGGTAGTATCATCTAGCGGATAAGGAAAATAATCGACTGCTTGCACAAGTAAATCTTTATTGAAGGGGATAATTATTTTTCTTCCATCCGATTTTTTGGTTTGGATCAAGTCAGCGACTAAACCAACTCGCCACTTACCAGGTTTAATTTTTTGAGGAGGGTAAACCCGCTTAATAACTATTTGTGCGTTTATTGCTTGGCTAGAATTATTAGTGAAAACTTCTGGTGGGGTCATCGCTGCGATTTCACTTAAAAAACCTTTGCGAAAATCTTCTGAGATCGCAAAGCTAGCAATCCAACTACTAGTACTAACTTTTTTGCTATTCCCTTCAGATGTTGGTATAAGTATGCCTAAATCTGGTTTGGGTTTGGTTACTTCTTCAATATTTTGTGGTGGAAGTTTACCAGACCAATTAAAAATTGAGGTCATGGTTTTACTGACAAATTGGCGAATTGCTTCTGGATCTCTTTCCAAGTCATCAGTAACAGTTATCGCTTGACCATCTCTTAATTGTACGAAGGAGGCTGGTTTTCTCAGACTAAGTTGACGAATTTTTAAACCTTGGAATGCTAATAAAAATAAAGCCAACAACTGCAATCCGAAAGTTGCGATCGCAAATGTAGTCAAAAGATTAATTGTTCGCTGCTTTTTCTCTAATAGGCGTACCATTATATCCTCTCTTTTGCCAACGCAGCTGTATTACTAATTGCATTAAATACCGCAAATCCCCCCGCACCAGCTAAAAGCAAAGATACTATTGGTGCTAAAAGTCCCAAAAAAATCATGAACCACATTAAATCAGGATCAGCAGTTGCATCTTCACCAGGGCCATTAACAATCACTGTGGCAGTTAAAATTGCAATTATAGTGAAGGAAATTTTGGCAATTCCCAACGATAAAAATCCAGTCATCCAAGCAAAAATTGGTTTACCAGCAACAGGTAGCAAAGAACCTCCCACAGCTAATGGACCCAGGGTAGCTACCAGCAACATCGTAGCTTCGATTAAATTTTGAAAAGCATATTGCAAGGAAATGAGAAAGTTTTTGATACTAGTTTGGACTGTGGAACCTAACAGAGAATTAAATGCATTTTCCGATACGCTACTGCTGCTATATGCAATTTGATTAATTTTAGTTTCTAATCTACTAATCCAAACTTTATCACCATATAAATCTCTATATGTATCCCAAAGAATCTGAGTTTTGTCTTTGGCTCTCACAAAACATTGAATCTGTTGTTCACCTGTTAATGACTGGCAAGGACGCAGCATAGAACCAGCGACTTCTTCAGCAACACCCATATTCAATGCTTGCTGGTAATTTTTATTAGCATCTGCTGTGGTGATTACTTGCTGATTCACTGTATTAATAAAATTTCTCATTCCCAGTGTGAGATTTGATAATACACTACCACTTCCTGTATTGGTTAGCAGTATTACTACTATAAAAGGCCAAATCAAAGCAGAAATTGGACGGGAATATTCACTATAAATTACATCTCGAAGCCATTGTATCATGAAAAACAATAGGGTGCCGACGGCGAAAAATACACCCAGATTTGTTAATGCTCCATATAAATTTTCACTAGTATTATTTTGTAATAAATCTAGCCATTGATTATCCCAACTTTCCGAAATTGTTTTAGCAGTCGTGAAACCACTATTGAGAATATCGGGGATATCAGGGATATTAGATTGAGCAAGATAAAAGTGGGAGAAAATAACAATGTTCATTTTTTTACTTTTAATTCATCTCTATTAGATGAAATCAAAATTATTCTCTTACCAATAACAAATAACGCAATTCACTCATTGTTCAAACGCTCTTCCAAATAAATCTACTTGAGAAGTATTTCGTAAAAGTCTAGATGCTTCAGTGGAATTATCTACTCTGCGGGCGCGATTATTTTCTTCTACTTGCTGGGAGATGTTAGTTAGGTTTAAATTAGAGTATTGTAGAAATTGGTTAGTTTGTATTGTTTGTGATAAATTTTCACCTGATATTTTTAAGTCTTCGCGCTGAATTCTAATACCTTGCTGTTGTAAAATACCTTGATTGGCTCCAAGAATTGCTAATATTTTATTAATAGGATCTTTGGCATCTTCAGGAATTAAAGCTGTAGCTTGATCTAGTAAGTCCTGGCTTTCTTGATCAGTCTCTTCAGAAGATTTGGCAATTTCTTCCAAAGTTCTTTCAGTCTCTTCTAATTTTGTTTTTAATCTCAGTTGTCCATTTGTACCCAATAGTCCAGATGCTGCACCACGGGTAATTAAGCGATTAATTTCATTGCTAACTAAATTCGCTCTCACAGTGGAATTATTATCAAATTTATCGCCGGAAGTATAATACCAAATTGTGCCATCACGAATGATTTCTCCGGCGGCGTTGGGGTTGGGTATGTTTAATTCTCCAGTGGAACTATCAATAGCACTTTGAGTCTCAGATTCTAATGGTTGTAATGTTTCGGTGAGATTATTTCTGAGATAGTTTTGTAAATCTGTGGCGTAGGATTGAAAATCTGTCCAAACTTGACCAATATCTGCCATTGCTGGTAGGATAATTAAGAATGACAGAGGAATAGACAAAAAGATTATTTTTTTCATAGTTTCTACCTAAAAAATGGTGTGCTGATCAAGAATTTTGAGTGCGTCTAATAGAGTTTTACTGATTACGAACACAGATGCACACTGATGAACACAGATGAATTTATATTTGCATTTAAGTTTGTAGTAAGGTTTAGATTTTTTCAGGCTAAAGCCTTTACTACAAACAAGCTATTTAACCGCGTAGTGATGCTACTAGTTGACGTGCAAATACAGAAACTGCTTGATATTTATCTTCGTGTGTTTGCATCGCTTTTTGACGTGCGGATTGTTCTTGGGGATTGTTAGCTACTACTGCTAATTGTTCGTAACCTGGATAGTAGCGACAGAATGTATAAATTCCGTTATCATCTAATAACCATTGGCTATAAACTCCTTCTTTGCGAGGGAAAAAGCTTTCAGTTGCATTGCGGGCAATGACTTCACGGGGATATTTGAGTATACTGGTGAAACTATCAACGGCTACTGGCTGAATTCGTCCAACTAATCGTGTAGTTAAGTTTTGTAAGATTTTTGATGATGCTTTAGATTTGGCAATGGTATCGGGGTCTTGGGCTGATAGTATGACTCTAATTCCAGCTTTGGCACCGTTGGCACAAATTCTTCCTACTAAGTCAGAAATTTGGTCGAATTCAAACAGAATTGGTGCTTCATCAATAAAGAATATAGAAGCAGGACTACTTAAAGCGCGGCGCAATGCTGCGGAATAAGCGCTTAAAGATAGGACTGCTGCGTCTTCATTGTCTGCGAGATTTCGCAAAGCAAAAACCAAAAGTTGTGCGTCGGTGGGAAAACTAGAAGGTGCGGAAATAGCTTTTCCTACCCGACTAGAGAGCCAAAATCGCAAGCGCAACTGAATTTGATTTAAGGCGTCTTCAACTCTACCTGCGATCGATTCTAGTTGTAAATGTTCTGGAGAACAAAAATACAGAAAATCCCTTAATGTTGGGGTTTTTTGCCAAGCTAAACTCCCAAATCCACCAGCGATCGCTTCTTGATATCGTTCTTTAATACCTTCATCAGTAAAGAAGGCTCCTAAAGCTAAGTTTAAAAGCGATCGCACTGTTTGCGATAATAGCTGACTTTCGGTTGATGATCCCAAAACCATTGTCATCAAGGCTGATTCGAGGAAGGCGATATAATCTAACATGCGATCGCGCTGTTGTTCTGGATTCAACAAGCGTAGATCCGGCTGTTCAAATAAGTTATTTGATTGTTTGGAAATATCAAAATACGCTCCATTCCTCTCCATAAAATGTGTATAGTCGGTGAATGTAGACGTACCATCAGGTTTGGGAAAATCTAATGCGACTACAGGAATTTTATAGGCTAATGCTTGAGTTAAAATTCCTGACACTAATACTGATTTCCCAGCACGGGTGGTGGCAAAAAGTGCTAAATTTTTATGTTGGTTGAATAAATCCAGATGGACTGGTGTTCCACCTTCCTCGGCGATTAATTCAAAACCTTGGCGATCGCCTGCTTTAGTTAATACTAAAGGCATTAATCCTGGTACTTCACTTGTTAAATATAACTGACGTCGGTTAAAAGGTCTTGCCAATAAACTTTCCCAGACTATCGGTAGAGTTTGCAACCAGATTTTCCAAGAGTATTCTGTTTCTCTAATTACCCGTGCTGGACGCTGAAAACAGTTTTCGATATATCTTGTCGCTTCATCTAATCTCTCTACACTCGGACGATGCACCAATATAGCTATACCTGCGTAAATAGGTACTGCTCCCTCATACAATTGTTCTTGGGCTGCTACTGATTTTCTTAACTTTAATTGGGCGCTAACATCAATAGTTCTACTTTTTTCCTGTGCTAACAAAGCCGTCATATTTGACTGCTTGAGTACTCGTTGCAGTGTAGTTTTGACTATAGCTGGATTCGCTGCACTTAACTGACAAAAAATCTCTGTGTCTATGACATTTTCTCTAGCTAGCAGTTCCCAAAGATAACGTAACTGAGCAGTTTTACTTGGCCAACCACCGGGTTTTTCAATAAAAGTCATGACGCCAATATATTTATTATTAACGTGAACCCAACGGCGATCGGCAGAAGGAACATCAGACTCAATTAGCAAAGTTGTACTGTGGATATTCTCAATCAGTAATTTGGTACTAGCTAAATCTGAATAAGCTTGTTCATGTAATCCGTTTTCATCTAAAGTTAATAATTGCGGAATTTCTATTGGTTGAGTGTCATTAAATCTTCTCCAAGCTTCTCCCCATAATTCTTCTGTATTTAGAGGTTTAATATCTAACCCCATTTTATTAGATAATATTTGTTCCCAACGACAAAAACCATTTTTATAGGCGTTAGTAATAATTGTTTCCAGGCGTTGATTTTCTACTTCTGCTAAATCACCTTTAAATTTCAACCACCAAGTTTCGCCTTTAGCTAATAATTTTTCTATCCAGTCATCTGTATTTGTAGAATCTGGCTCAATCGTATAAGTAACGTAAATTCGCAAAAACTTTGGCTTGCGAATTCCAGAACGCGTGAGTTCTTGAATCCTTGCTCTTTCGGAAAGCAATAAATATTTAATATCTGGTGATGGAGTTTTTTTGACTAAAGATGCTAACTCTTGTTGTCGCTGTTTATCTGAGCCAAAAGACCCTAAATGCAAGGTCATTTTCTCACCTTCGGGAATATCTTTTAACCCAGCTTCAATATTATTGAGAATAGTATTGATCTGTTCTGATCTTAACGTCGTATGAATTCCTTGACAGTCAAAACCAAAAACAAAACAAAACCGATCTTTTTGGTTTCCTTTCGCCAAAATATAAGCACCGATATCGCGTCCTTCAAGTGAGACACGTAGCATTGTTGCTAGATGTAAAGCGTCTTCAAAGGGCGTGAATCGTGCTTCACTTGTGCCGACGCCGATGCTTTGTTTTCCGATTTTTTGCTTCATGGTTAATTTCCAATAAGCTTTGATAACGAGCAAAGCCTCTAGTCCAAGTGGGAACACCAATAAATTTACTTAAGAAACGCCAACTCCTACCACCAGTTAAGATCCACCAAGTCGCCATTCCCCACCCAATAATTAGCAATGTCCACAACCATTTTTGAAACTCATCTTTGAAGAAACCACCAAAAATTCCATTAATGATGAAGTAGGATACTAAGGCTATTACCGTCCAAGGTAGAACTTGATCAGCAGGAATGGGACCGAGTGAAGGTTGAGCGCCTAAAATTTGATTTACTGGTCGAAATTCTTTATCTGGTTCTTGAGACATGACGAATTTCTCAGCGATTTTTCATCTTAATTTGAGATGAATTAATTATTGTTGATTATTACTATTGGAGTCACCAATGACAAAGGCAGTAAGGACATCAGCGATAGTAACTGCTACAACAACTAATAAAGGAGTTCTAGCAACACTTTGCCAGTCTTCATCTTTACGAACTGCATTAATCACACCAATCAAAGAAACAGCTATATATAGCAAGTAAAGAGCGCGTAGCACATTAAATACTAAACTAACTGCTGCTTGAGTATTGTTGCCTGTATCTGCACCTTGTGTGAGAGTATTTTTAAAGAAATCTTCTGCTTTTTTAAAAAATTGTGCTTGTGCTGGTTCTGCGAAATAGTCTAACCAGAACAAACTGAAAATTAAAGCGACCCCTAATATTTGCAGCAAGATAATGTATCGCTTTGGTAGATTTACCTCGTGTCCAATTTTATGAATGATAACTGCGACGAAACTACCAAAAACTAAACAAAAAAGTAGAATAGGACTTTTGAGACTTATAACACTTAAAAATACAGCGCAAGCAATTATAAATGGAACAGATTCTAATAATTTAATCCGCCATAATTCCAAAATACTAATCAGTTTATAGGGTATAACTGCTGCCTTTTTATCAAAAAGTCTCAAAAACTTTCTCTGATGAGAAATTTGCCTAGACATTCGTAAATTTCCTTTTTGTGCATTACAACTAAGTTCTTGTCTTCGATATCACAATTTAACATAAATCAACATTTAAATTAAAATTTTCTCAAATTCAAAGTAAAGTATTATACATTTTATTTTAATATTGGCTGAATAAACACAATTTATTTAATGAATTTTTGAAAATAGACTCAGAACTATTATGGTTCCACAAAATATTTTTCTAATTTAGTAATTAATCACCTGAACTTAGCATTTGGGAAGTTTAACAGACTTTGTGCAGGAGTTGAGCAAAGGATAGTTTTTCCTTTCCTTTTTGCTGTATAGCATGTCTGAGTATGCAAAAATCAGGTGTTAAGTACACAAACAAAATTAATTACATAAGCTGTTCAGCATTTAAATCGAGCGAGCAATCTCGACACAGTAAGCAGTATAGCTCTCAAAAATCCTAGTTTAAATGCACATCAGCTTATTCTTTCTGCTGTTCCTCGTTAAGAGTTCCCTAACCTCCACTTGTAGCTTTAATTTTGCCTAACCACTTAGGATTGTGGATTAAATAACCTATGGTCTTCTTTGTATTGTCGCTGATTAACATTTATTAAAATCATGTAAATTCTCGAAATGTAAAAATAATTGCTTATTTAACGAGCGCTTCACTTGAATTTAACCGCCACTTGATAGATTTCACCTCAAAAGAGTGAAATTGCAAGGATTAAGAGCAAGTGTCTTTCTCACGACGTAAGTTTATATCTCTGGCTGGTGTAACTGCTGCTAGTGTAACAGTGGTTTCTCCGCTAGAAGCTTTCTATGCTAGAGTTGCCCGTGGTCAAACCAGAAGAGGTATTGGTTATGGCGCGCTTAAACCCAAGTTACCTGTGAACTACACAGAACTAACTAGTACTGTCATTGGTGATCTTAGTCGTATTCCTCTGTTGGAACTTCCACCAGGCTTTAATTACACCGCGATCTCAATTGTCGGTCAGACTATGAGTGATGGTAATCCCGTTCCAGGTGATCATGATGGCATGGCAACTTTTGTTGGCCCTAGAGGTACCACTATCCTGATTCGGAACCATGAATTAGACGCGAATGAGAATGAATTTGGTAATACTAGTGGAGTCATTGCACCACCACAGAAGAAGTATGACCAAATTAATGCAGGTGGTACTACTACTCTTGTAGTTGGGCCAGCGCGTCGATTGATTAGAGATTATGCTTCTTTAGCTGGCACAATTCGTAACTGTGCTGGAGGCCCAACACCTTGGGGAACCTGGATCAGTTGCGAAGAAACCTTCAACAGGGGTGATGTGGGTGTTGTGCGTCATGGTTACAACTTTGAAGTTCCTGCTAATGTGGAGATCGGTTTGGCAGATCCCATACCTCTCAAAGCCATGGGACGTTTTAGTCATGAAGCTGTAGCTGTAGATCCAAAAACTGGTTACATTTACGAAACAGAAGATCGTGGAGATAGCTGCTTTTACCGTTTTGTTCCAAGTGTAGGTAAAGTAAATGCACCTGGACAATTAGCCCAAGGTGGTAAGCTTTATGCTTTAAAAGTTGTAGATAAGCCCACCCTCAACACCACAAATAATCCCAATAATGGTGGTTCTATCGGTTTAGTTTCCGTTGGTGTACCACTCAAAGTAGAGTGGGTTCCCATTGATAATCCTGATCCTGATGTCGAGAACAAAGCACAGGGATTAGGAGTCCGCTACGAAGCCCAGTCTAAAGGCGCGGCAATTTTCTACCGGGGTGAAGGTGCCTGGTATGCTAAGGGTTTAATTTATTTCACTGCAACTCAAGGTGGCCCACCTGCTGTGGATAGTACGGTAGGTAATGGTCAGGTTTGGGCTTATGATCCTGCGGCAGAAACAATTACATTACTTGTTGAGGCTGAACCGAGTGGTGAACTACTTGATGAGCCTGACAATATTACTGTAGCTCCCTTTGGAGATCTCTTCCTCTGCGAAGATGGCGGTGGTGAACAATTTGTTGTTGGTGTTGATACTAAGGGAGAACTTTACCAGTTTGCGCGTAATGCCTACAACGAAAGCGAGTTTGCTGGAGCATGTTTTTCTCCTGATGGTCAGACGTTGTTTGTCAACATGCAAAGTCCTGGTATCACGTATTGCATTTGGGGACCTTGGTTACGTAAAGGTTAAATAGTTTATACAGCTATTCCCTGTTCCCTTGAAAAAGTTTGGGCGATCGCATACTTATCTACTTGTTAAAAAATGAAAACTCGACTCAGTCGGCGTTTGTTTTTGGCTCTTAGTACGATCAGTGCCAGTCTAGTTATAGGGTCTAAATGGCTGAAACCAGCTCTGGCAACATTTGCTACTGAGCAAGACGATACGGTTCAATCAGGAGATGTAACTGACACTAGTGTGATCATCTGGGCGCGTAACCATGCTGAAACCAATGCTCGGCTTTTGGTTGAAATATATACATCGCGTCGGTTCCGAAGATTAGTATTAGTACAGACTGTGAAAGGGCCAGAAGTGGGTGCGAACACAGACTACACTGGCAAAGTTGATATTTCACGGTTGCGTCCTCACCAAACTTATTACTATCGGGTGCTTTGGGAAGATAGTCAGAACAAAACCCAAAAAGGTGGAGTAGGTATTTTTCACACCGCACCCACTCCTGTTCAAACCCGTCCAGTCCGGTTTGTCTGGTTAGCAGATTTAGCTGGTCAAGGCTGGGGTCGTAACCCCGACTTAGAGATCACTACTGCTGAAGGTGATGTCATTAAGGGAGGATACGTCGCCTTTGAGGTGATGCGTAAGTTTGAGCCAGATTTTGCTGTATTTGTTGGCGACACTATCTACGCTGACAACGAGATTCCCACCCAAAAAGACATCCCTGTCGAAGTTGGGGGCGGAACTTGGGTGAATAATCCAACCAAAGATTTTAAAGCAGTCTCTTTGGAAGAATTTCGGGAAAACTGGAAGTATAACCTGGGAGACGAAAAATTCCGACGTTTTTTGGCACAAACTCCTGTTTATGTCCAATGGGATGACCACGAAGCCGTCAACAACTGGTATCCAGGCGAAATTTTAACAGAAGCACCTTATAATGGACTGTCTGCTGATGTTCTCGCCCAGAGAGCCAAGCAAGCATTGTTTGAATATAATCCCATTCGCGGTGAGAAGATTTACCGCAAGTATCAATATGGTAAGCATCTAGAACTGTTTTTGTTGGATGAGCGCTCTTATAGAGGACCGAATCCTGAAAACAACAATCCTAATGGGATTGAGATGCTGGGACAGGAACAATTTGCATGGTTGAAAAAAAGTTTAAAGGCTTCCCAAGCAACTTGGAAAGTCATTTCATCAGATGATCCCTTTTCTCTCGTCACAGGCGGAACAAGCGATCGCGATGCTTGGGGTCAAGGTTCACTAGAAGTTTTGGGTAGAGAAGTCCAATTGAGCCAATTGCTGCAATTTATCAAAAATGAGGGGATCAAGAATGTCGTTGTAATTACGGCAGATGTACACTACGCAGCAGCAATTTCCTATGAACCGGAACGGGCTGTCTTTAAAGACTTTAATCCTTTCTGGGAGTTTGTCGTTGGCCCAATTCACGCAGGCGCTTTTGGTCAAAATGAACTCGATCCTAGTTTTGGCCCTAAATATGAATACGTAAGAGCGCCGCAAACTGAAACATCTCAACTTCCCCAAAATTTACCACCGCCAAATCTCCATTCCTTTGGCTTGGCAGAGGTGAATTCTCAAGGTCAACTAATAGCACGTATTCACGATATTACTGGTAAGGTTTTGTACGAAAAGGTACTCGAACCCCAGAATTAATCAAAAGGAAGAGTCGGAATCACAATTGTGATTTTAGACGAATTAGACTCTACCTCACTCAAAAGCCTCTACCTCGTCACTGAGAGAATCTATCGATTTTCTCAGTTTTTCTGTTTTGATACACGTTCTGGATTGGTGGCGATCGCACAATTTTGGATTTTAGCATATTGATGATCTCACAAATCTTTAGCTGAAATTTTATAAGATGAGTATTAACTCCTGACTCTTGACCTTTTATGACTGCTATTCGTGAAGAATTTACTACCAATCCCCAAAACAAAGCTAAGGCAAATAATTCAGGAAAACGCATTTTACTTTGGGTGGCGATCGCTTCAGTGATGATTTTCTGTTTATCACCGATTATGTGGCAACTTGTTACCTCTTTTAAGGTAAATCAGGATATTTCCCAGGTGCCTACAGTTTATTTTCCTACACGATTAACACTGGATCATTATATTAATTTATTTAGTCGTCGCCCATTTTGGCGTTACATATTAAACAGTGCATTTGTATCTTTTGTTTCTACAGCCTTCGCTTTAGCAATTGGTGCGCCTGCTGCCTATGCCTTGGCACGGTTACGCCCTCGTGGTAATCAATTGATCTTGGCAAGTATTTTAATCGTGACTTTATTTCCTGGTATTTTATTATTCCAGGGATTGTTAGAAATAGTACAAGGTTTGCATTTGGGTAATAATTATCTAGCACTAATTATTCCTTATACAGCCATTAATTTACCGTTAACTATTTTGGTGTTACGTAGCTTTTTCTTACAATTGCCAAAAGATTTAGAAGATTCTGCCAAAATAGATGGATATAATACCTGGCAAATGCTCATCCAAATTTTATTACCTATGACCATTCCAGCTTTAGTAACAACTGGAATCCTGACGTTTATTTTTGCTTGGAATGAGTTTATTTTTGCCTTGACCTTCATCACTCGTGAAGACATGAAAACCATTCCTGTAGCAGCAGCCCAACTTAGCGGGGCGTCAACATTTGAAATTCCTTACGGCCCAATTGCTGCTGCTACCGTGGTTGGTACATTACCTTTGGTGTTACTAGTTTTATTTTTCCAACGCAAGATTGTTCAAGGTTTAACGGCTGGCGCAGTCAAAGGTTAATGGGGATCGGGGATCGAGGACAACTAATTCAGTTATCAGTGATTCAGTTATCAAATTAAACTGATCACTGTTAACCGATTCATGCCTGATCCTCAATTCCTGACCCCCAATCCCCGTACTCTATGAGAAGCCGCTAACGCGTCTACGCGTAAGCGTCTCCGTAAGGAGAATCCCCAATCCCTAGTATCATGGCAACCCTAGAATTAAAAAATCTAAATAAGACCTACTCACCTAAAGTTGTTCCAGTTAAAGATATCAGTTTAATCGTAGATGACAATGAATTTCTCACTTTGCTGGGGCCTAGTGGCTGTGGTAAGTCTACAACCTTGAGAATGATCGCGGGATTGGAAGAAGTGACTCGCGGTAACATTATTCTTGGGGGAGAAGATATTACCCTGAAGCGTCCAGGCGATCGCAATATGGCGATGGTATTTCAAAGCTATGCCCTTTATCCTCACATGACGGTGTACGAGAACCTCGCCTCTGGACTAAAACTAAAAAAAGTTCCCCGTGCTGAAATTAAGCAGCGACTCGCCGATGTCTCAGCAATTCTAGGCTTAGAAGAATTATTGCAGCGTAAACCTGGCCAATTATCTGGAGGACAAAGACAACGAGTTGCAGTCGGTCGAGCATTGGTACGTCACGCTCAGGTATATTTATTAGATGAACCCTTGAGTAACTTAGATGCACTTTTGAGAGAACGAGTCCGTGCTGATATCAAGCAAATATTTGCTGCCCAAAAAGTACCAGTAGTCTATGTCACCCATGATCAAACAGAAGCGATGACGCTTTCAACTAAAGTTGCAGTCCTCAATAACGGCTATGTGCAGCAACTAGATCCACCTGCACGCATATATAACCATCCAGCAAATTTATTTGTAGCTGGTTTTGTCGGTAGTCCACAGATGAATTTGCTTACTCTACCTTGTCAAGAAGGTTATGCAATGCTGGGTGAGTTTAAAATTTCCTTACCTGATATTCCCACAGTTCCACCGCAAATAGTCTTGGGAATTCGTCCAGAACACATCCGCATTGCCCAAGAAGGAGATACAAATATTATTAAAGGTCGTGTATTTTTAGTAGAAAACCTGGGAATGCACAATTTGGTGAGTGTTAGCGTTGCTGCTCAATCAAAATCTCTGACAGTGCGCGCTTTGTTACCCCCAGATCAAAATATAAGTGACGAAGAGATAACATTAGCATTGCCAAATGAAAATATTCATTGGTTTGATGTAGAGTCGGGAGACGCGCTGGTTAAAAGAGGTGAGTGAGAATTAGGGATCGTGATTTTTCTAACATGGTCGGTATGAGTTTATGGTCTTTCATATAGCTACAAGCCCTAGTATGATTACCATCAAAAAACATTGCCGCAATTATTGCCGTTGTAATAATCTCTGCATCGCTCATCTGTATGCGGCAGTCTTCTTGGTGGGCGATCGCCTTCAATAGGTCGTCGATGATAGCATATATGGCAATTGTTTCATTTAACATATAACCCTCCTAATTTCTCTCTGGAGGGGATTTTATTATGAAGAGTCGCCCTACACGCCAGCGCGAAGCGCTGGCGTAAAGTAACTAGCAACTTGGGTTATTACGCTAACGGTGAGTATCTGTCATCAAGAACTGATAAAGTACGTAGCGAAAGTAAAATCGCGGCTTGTCATCATTCAACCTGTTTTAACGGGTTTCTGCTTTGAGCCTGAATTTTGATTCTAGGCTAACAAGCCGTGATCGAGGAGTTGAGCGGAATCGAATTTAACATGAAACGTAAACACCCAGTATCTTGTCACCACACCTCTTTAATTAGTCTGACTCTCATTTCTAGTTTGATTGCACCTTATCCTGTAACTGCCATACCACTCAAAACACCTGACAAAACAGTAAACTGTGACATGCTTGTTGTCGGTGGTGGACTTTCTGGTGCTGCGACTGCTTACGAAGGTTTACTAGCTGGGAGAACGGTTTGTCTGACAGAAATAACCGATTGGCTGGGAGGACAAATTTCGGCTCAAGGAACTTCGGCACTTGACGAACGACCAACCCAACGCGCAAAGTTATACTACTCTCGTGGTTACTTAGAACTGCGAAAACGAATTGAACGTAAATACGGCAAACTCAACCCTGGTAATTGCTGGGTGAGTGATTCCTGTTTTATGCCCAAAGATGGACATCAAATTTTGAGTTCCATGCTCAAAGATGCAGCAAAACAGGGAAAAGGTAAGTTGCAATGGTTCCCAAATACAGTCATTAAGGAATTAAATATTAGTGCTGACGGGAAAATCATTAATAATGCGATCGCCATCCAACATCAACCAGCACCTAATGCTCCCCCACTTAATACCTTTACCTTATCTCAAAGCATCGAAGACGCCTACACCTATCAAAACTCTTCTCGCTTTACCAAAACTATTATTCGCCTTGCTCCTAAACAAGCACAAAAAGGCAATATCCCTAACTGGTATATAGTAGATGCCAGTGAAACTGGAGAAATAATCGGTCTTGCTGACGTTCCCTATCGTCTAGGTATCGATGCACGTTCGTATCTAGAGCCATCATCTTCTAGTGCAACTAACGATCCCTACTGCACTCAAGGCTTTACTTACACCTTTGCAATGGAGGCAACCAAGCAATCGCAACCGCAAACCATGCCTCCATTCTACATGCAGTATTCCCCCTATTACAGTTATGAATTGTCACGACTGGCAAGCTTTCCTTTAGTATTTACCTACCGCCGCATTTCGAGTTCCAAAAAAGGCGAAGAAACAAAATTTGGTGGTATAACTTTTACGGCTCCGACGACCGGGGACATCTCCATGCAAAACTGGACTTGGGGAAATGACTACCGTCCTGGAACCGCCAAAGACAATCTGATTTACACTCGCGATCAACTCAAAGCTACCGGACAGCTCAAACCAGGTGCTTGGATGGGTGGACTGCGGGTAGAAACCTTGCGTAAAGGTGAGGAAAATGCTCTTGGTTATTATTACTGGTTAACAGCAGGGACTACAGATTCCCAATTAGGAAATGGCGTCAAGAAACAACAGACAAACAATCGCTTTCTTTCCGGGTTAAATTCCCCAATGGGAACAGCACACGGTTTATCAAAATATCCCTATATGCGTGAAGGAAGACGGATTATTGGTCGTCCTAGTTGGGGTGCGCCTCAAGGCTTTAGTATTTGGGAAGTTGATATTTCTCGCCGCAAGTACGATGACCCCTATTATCGGGAAGTGCTTTCACCTGCTGAATATCGTCGTTTACAAGCAACTCTAGCCGGTTTGGAAGCTTTATCAGTTCTTTCAGGTCAAAAGCGTCCAGAAAACGTGGCGCGACGCACTCGTTCTACGGTTTTCCCTGATGGAGTCGGTATTGGACACTATGCGATCGACTTCCATCCTTGTATGGTTAAAAGTCCACCAGAAGCACCCGGAAATCAAGAACGTCCAGGGGAAAGACGTGGTGCAGGCCAAGCTTACCCTTTCCAAATAGCTCTGCGAGCAATGATTCCGCAAAAAATTGATAATTTACTAGTAGGGGGTAAAAGTATCGCTACCAGTCACATTGCAGCAGCAGCCTACCGCGTACACTCCTTTGAATGGTCTGCTGGCGCTGCGGTGGGAACTACAGTCGCTTTCGCTTTGAAAAACAACATTGCACCCTACCAATTAGTAGATGATTTGCCCAAGCCAGAACCGCAATTATTAAAATTGCAACAATTACTTAAGAAAAACGGCAACCCCACCGCTTTCCCCGATACCTCAATTTTCAATCAAAATTGGGAAGATTGGAAGTAATCATTGGTCATTGGTCATTTGTTTAAAGCAAAGGACAAATGACTAGTGACTATGGACTAAACTATTAATTGTAGTGTAGTTTTGTAAAGACCTGTTGGTTAATTAATTTTATGATTACCAGACTTTCAGCAGCTGTTTACGGGATGGCAGCGACACCAACTATAGCTCCTGAACGGTCCACTCAAGTCACCCGTAAGACCTATCCAAATTACAAAGTCATTGTTTTAAATGATGATTTTAATACTTTTCAGCACGTTGCTGAGTGCTTGGTCAAATATATTCCGGGAATGACTGGCGATCGCGCTTGGGATCTCACCAATCAAGTACACTACGAGGGTCAAGCCATTGTCTGGACTGGGCCGCAAGAACCAGCTGAACTTTATCATCAGCAATTACGTCGAGCTGGTTTAACAATGGCTCCTCTGGAAGCAGCGTAAAATTTATGACTAAACCCACCCCAGACTCCCGTAAAGCAACACCTGTTAAAGATGGCAGATTAGTTTGGAATCACTCAACTCATATTCCTGGACTTATTCCCATCCTCGAACGTCTGTGCAAACTAGATGGAATTCAAACCATCACACCAGGACAAATTGGACGTGTAAAAGGTCACAGCCCAAAGTTGCAATTGCGGGTATCTGTACCCATTCGCGGTGGATTTAAATTAATTGCGCGTCACGGTAAAACTGTACAAGAAGTATTTATTTTAACTACTCTCCCACAGCAAGAACTCGAAGAAGCGATCGCAATCACAATGCAAAAGTAGTCATTGGTCATTGGTCAATGGATCAATGGATCAATATTGTTCGGTTAAGAATTTTTCGTCATCATTTACGCATGTAGAGACGTTGCAGTGCAACGTCTCTACAAGGGATTTTGGGCTTATCTGAACCGTATTGAGATTTAAACCTCAACATTCAAACTTTAAGGCTTAATGTTCAAGCCCACATTCCGCACCCACAACTGTCACACCCCAAAGAAACGGATCTATTTAGTACATAAGAACTAATGATTGAGAGAATTGACTAGAATTCATTAAAGGTAAATAGGAATTATTATAATTAACTTCGATATAGTAGTAAACATTTTAGAACAACAAGCTGATGAAGTGTTAAAAGCTGCTACTGCTGATATTCAACAGCAAGCCGAAGAAGCTTTTGTTAAAGTGGCAAGATTTGAACAGGATTTTTGGCAAATGGTTTTTAATGCAAATTAAGTTGTTTGTCATTTGCTATTTGTCATTGGTTATAGTTGGTTTGATTTTCAATCACTTACTTAATTCAATATTCAAAGTTTTCATCGTTGCTTTTCAAATATCATTAAATGTTGCTGCGGTAATAAGTTTTTAGTTTCACACCACGTTAAACCAACTGCTTGCATTTCTTTTTTCACCTGTTTTTGAGTCATTTTATGCAAGCCTTTAATCATAATAAAAGGATTTTCACTCCGGTATTCAACTAACACCACTCTACCGCCTGGTTTTAATGCTTTTACAATTGCTTGCATCACTTCTTGTGGATATTCAAATTCGTGATATGCATCTACCATCAAGGCTAAATCAATACTTGCATTTGGTAAGTTGGGATTGGTGAGAGTTGCTAATATTGATTCAACGTTGGTAACATTTAGGTCTTGCTTGAAAAAGCTAATAATATCTAGCATTTCTGGCTGAATATCTACAGCTAGGACTTTTCCTTGTGGTACTTTGGGAGCGATGCGAAAACTCAAGTAACCAGTACCCGCACCAATATCTGCTACTACGTCTGTAGATTTGAGGCTAAGAGCGTCTACTATTTTACTTGGCTTTTCTTCTGTTTCGCGGCTGGGACGTTCTAGCCAAGCTGCACCAGTATGTCCCATGACTTTAGCTATTTCTCTACCCATGTAGTATTTACCAATACCATCTCGATTATGAGTTTTTCGTTGTTCGTAAACAGGAGAAGAGTTTGTAGCTGCAATAGTTGGCTTGATTGGGTCAAGTAAGCAACCTAGGATAATTACTGTTATAACCAGCATTAATGCAATAAAATTATATTTTTTGTGATAATGCATAGGTGATGAATTCCACTCTGTCAAGCTAGTTTTGAGTGTTTGTAGTAAGCACCAAGCGTGCTTAAAAATTCAGGACATCACAAAGGTAGCGATCGCTCTTTGTTACTGTTGTATTAGTCTGCACCAACGCGCAACCATAGCCTAATAGTATCAGGACTCACGCAACTGGCACATGCGATCGCTAAAACTTAGTACATGCGCATTATTAGAACTGACGTAACTGGTCTAGAGCGATCGCTCCAGTTTTCTTCTCTATTTGAATCTCTTGATTTTGTCTTTTATACTCACCAAATTGCTGAATCAGTTTGGCGACTAAACCAGTCCATCCAGTTTGATGGCTCGCCCCAATTCCGGCTCCATTATCACCATGAAAATATTCATAAAACAGAATCAAATCTCGCCAATGAGGGTCAGTTTGAAACTTTTCAGTTCCACCATAAACAGGTCGTTGACCAGAGGAATTTCTTAAGAAAATTCGGATGAGTCGTTGCGATAGTTCAGATGCAACTTCCCAAAGTGTCAACATTTGACCGGAACCTGTAGGACATTCAACTTTGAAATCGTCTCCCAAATAGTAATGAAATTTTTGCAGAGATTCAATGAGAAGGAAATTCACTGGAAACCAAACAGGTCCGCGCCAGTTAGAATTACCACCGAACAAACCATTACTAGATTCAGCAGGTTCGTAATCCACTCGAAATTGTGAGCCGTTGACATCAAAAATGTAGGGATGTTCAGCATGAAATCGGGAAACAGCTCTTATCCCATAGTCTCCAAAAAACTCACTCTCATCCAACATTTTTTGCAGAATTTGCCGCAATTTATCTCTAGAAACAATCGCTAATAATCTCCTAGCACCTATACCTTTTGTTTCCATACAAGCTACATTTTGACGTAAGTCAGGACGATTTTTAATAAACCATTCTAATCTCTGCTTAAAGCCTGGAAGCAAATTTAATATCTCTGGCTCAATCGTTTCAATTGCAAACAGAGGAATTAGACCTACCATTGATCGGACTTTCAAGGTAATCTGTCGCTCCGGCAAATGTAATATATCATAATAAAATCCATCTTCTTCATTCCACAAGCTATTTTCATCTTCGCCAATATGATTCATTGCATCAGCAATATAAAGGAAATGCTCAAAAAATTTGGTAGCAATGTCTTCATAAACTGGGTTGCTTGTTGCTAGTTCTAAAGCTATTGCTAGCATATTCAAGCAATACATTCCCATCCAACTTGTACCATCAGATTGATCAATATGTCCCCCTGTGGGTAAAGAAGCACTGCGATCAAATACACCAATATTATCTAAACCGAGAAATCCCCCTTGAAAGACGTTATTTCCTTCAGCATCTTTGCGATTTACCCACCAGGTAAAATTTAGCAATAATTTCTGAAAAACCCGCTCTAAAAATTGTCTATCTGCCCGTCCATAAATTTTTTGTTCAATCTTGTAGACACGCCAAGTTGCCCAAGCATGAACAGGAGGATTGACATCACTAAATTTCCATTCATAAGCTGGGATCTGCCCATTAGGATGCATATACCATTCCCGTGTTAAAACATCCAATTGATTCTTAGCAAAATCCGGATCAAGCATCGCCAAAGGAATGCAATGAAATGCTAAATCCCATGCAGCAAACCAGGGATATTCCCATTTATCAGGCATTGAAATAATATCTTCATTATTGAGGTGAAACCATTCACTATTTCTGCCATATTTACGTTCTGTTGGTGGAGTCAGTATAGCAGAATCTCCCTTCAGCCATTTTTCCACATCGTAATAATAAAACTGTTTAGTCCATAGCATTCCGGCAAAGGCTTGGCGCTGTACCCGAAGCATATCTTCGCTGAGTGAAAAAGGAGTAAGGCGTTGATAAAATTCATCTGCTTCTTGGTGGCGTCTAGTAAATATTTCATCAAATTCTTGACTAAAAGGTTCAGTTAAATTATTTGTATTGCTCAATCGTAATCGAATAATTTTGGTTTCACCTGCATTTATAGTTAACAAATAGTGTGCTGCTGCTTTTGTACCGATTTTATCTGGATTAACTGCCTCTTTTCGACCATTGACAATGTAGTCGTTAATGCCATCTTTTACATAAGCATGAGTACTGGGAACTCCAAACAATTTGTCAGAATTTGTCTCATTTTCTATGAATAAAAACTCCGTTTCTCCCTCACAGTACATCCATCTTCTACCTAAAGATTGATGAAAAGCTTCGATAACCTTCACGGAATTGCCTAAATTTGTTTCTTGAAGTTTAGGTTTAGTTTCTTCTTGATTCCAAGACCAAGTATTCCTAAACCAAAGGGTAGGTAATAAATGCAGTGTCTTGACTTCTGACCCTCGGTTAATAACTTGAATTTGAATCAAAATATCTTCAACTGAATTTTTAGCATATTCAACGAACACATCAAAGTAGCGATTTTCATCGAATACGCCTGTATCTAATAATTCAAATTCTGGTTCTTGACGACTACGATTTATATTTTCTGCAACTAGCTGAGAGTAAGGAAATGCTTTGTGGGGATATTTATAAAGCATTTTCATATAGGAATGGGTGGGCGTATTGTCAAGATAAAAGTAATATTCTTTAACATCTTCCCCATGATTTCCTTCACTTCCTGTTAGACCAAAAAATCTTTCTTTGAGAATTGGGTCTTCTCCATTCCAGAGAGTGAGAGCAAAACAAAGCCGTTGATGCTCATCGGAAATTCCTGCTATCCCATCTTCACCCCAGCGATAGACACGAGAACGAGCTTGCTCATGGGTGAAATAGTCCCAAGCAGTACCGTTGGGACTGTAGTCTTCTCGCACCGTTCCCCATTGGCGATCGCTTAAATATGGCCCCCACTTCCGCCATTTTGCTTGATGATTGCGGGCTGCTTCTAATCTGATTTCTTCCTGAGTTGGAGTTGTCATAACACGCACCACCTTTTGCTTTTCAGTCGCTAATTTAAGTTAATTGATTTGCTATCTGAAGTATCGCGTTTTCACCCTAAATAATGCTGAGTTTTTGATGAAAATTTTCTAGTAAAAGCGCTAAAGCAAAATGCAGCATAGACTCAGGAAAAACTCATCTTTTGGTATTGCACATCGCCCGTCTTAAACGTAATACCTCTGCTTTCCACACTTATATTGAGCGATTAGTTATGACGGAGTTGCGGAATTAGGGACACCGCCGCGTTTGTACAATCAAATTGTTCGCCGGGTGGCGATCGCCAAGAAAAACACACCAGCCAAAAATGCTAGCTTGTTTGCTTTAGTAAACGCAGCTATGGCTGATGCTGGCATCTTAGCATGGGAGCAAAAATACTTTCACGATTTCTGGAGACCCGTAGTTGGTATCCGTGAACACGATCAATCTATGGGACCGGAACCAACAGAAGCTGACAACAACATCTCCGACAATTGTGATCCCCTATGGCTACCACTTGGTGCGCCAAACACAAACTCTAGAAAAAAGAACTTTACACCGAACTTTCCAGCCTATCCATCGGGACACGCCACATTTGGTGCTGCTGCGTTGCATATGACGCGACTATTTTATAAAGAAGTTAAGGTTGGAGATAAAAACCCCGACAATTTATTCAATGGACTTGATTTTATCTCTGAAGAATTCAACGGGATTAGCACAGACAACAAAGGCACAGTCAGACCAAGACATCGCCGCAACTTCCCTAAAGGATTATGGCAAATGATTATCGAAAACGGGCGAAGCCGCCTCTATCTGGGTGTTCACTGGATTTTTGATGCTTTTGCAGTCAAAGAGGATGGTACCCCTGATCTGACAAGAACAGACAAAGACGGAAATCCTTTTGGAGGAGTACCACTCGGTATTAATATTGCCGAAGATATTTATCAGGCTGGTGGAGGTAAGGGACCGAAAAAGTCAACTGTATCTCCAAACTCCTAAGCCAAAATGCGACAGAAGCTTGCTTCATTTTTCCAAGCCAAATGCGTTCCCTGTTTTTTTCTTTGTTGCTTGCTCGATTTCTTTGCTCAAAAAATAATTAAGAATAGTTCGTAAAGCAATAATCGCAGCTAGTTTACCAATTTCATCCCACGTTGGGGCGATCGCACTACGCAAAATATCAGCTGCTAATGCAAATTCCAGCGATAGAGTTAGGGATTTACCAAGTGATAGTCGAATTCGCTCTTTGCTATCATCCATGTTTTTGCGGTAGGGAAAATAGAGCATTATGGTTTTAACTGTGGCTTCCAAAGCAGCAAAACCAATGATAATACCAGTTACAAAATCAATTCCTGTTGCTAGCCAGGTAATTAAATTAGTGATTATAGCTTCCATAATGCTTTATTCACTCACTGATACTCTGTTCCCCTTTAACTCCATAAATTACGCAGCCACAGGGGTATTTGCTAGCCTACCATCTTCCATATAAACAATGCGATCGGCTATGTCTAAAATCCGGTTGTCGTGAGTTACTAAAAGAATAGTACAACCCTGCTCTTTTGCTAGCTTCTGCATCAAATTAACTACATCTCGACCAGATTTACTATCTAACGCCGCCGTCGGTTCATCCGCAAGGACAATTTTTGGATGACTTACCAAAGCACGAGCGATCGCCACCCGTTGTTTTTGTCCTCCCGATAAATCATCTGGGTAATAATTTAGACGTTCTTCCAACCCTACCATCTCCAACATTTCGGTAGCGCGGGTATACATTTGTTTTAGAGAAAGTTCATGGTGCAGTTCTAACCCCATCTTGACGTTCTGCACAGCTGTTAAACTACCGTGCAGGTTATGCGCTTGGAAAATATAACCATTACTACGTCGTGCTAGTGTCAGTTGTTTGTCATTTGCACCGCACAGTTCTCTTCCCAAAACCTGCAAACTTCCTTCTTGAGCAGAACGCAATCCACCAACCAAGGTTAGTAAAGTTGTTTTCCCTGAACCAGAAGGGCCTGTCATGAGAATAATTTCGCCAGCGTTAATTTCTAGATTGATATCAAATAACGCTTGTTTGCGAAGTTGTCCTTTACCGAAATAGTGATTGAGATTTTTAACAGAAATAACCATATTTAGTTAGTGGTTACTAAATTAAGTAAATCGGCACAAATAAAGCTAACTCGTTGAGGTCGTCATTTGTTATACTCTGCCTTGAAGCCGAAGAAGGCGCGTCTATGTCATTGGTCATTAGTAAGGGTTTTAGGCTTGTTTACTTTTCGTAACATGGTTAGGTTTATTCCCGCCAACTTACTTAATAACAAACGACAAATGACTATTTAAAACATATCTGCGGGATCAGCAGCTAAGACTTTGCGAGTGGCGATCGCGCCCGAAATCATACACATAAATATTGTCATAATTAGTACTTGAAATGCTCGTGCTAAGGTCATGTATAGTGGCAAATTTGTCGCACTCCGCGTCAGAGCGTAGAGTCCTGTAGATATAGCAAATCCAGGTATAAAGCCTAATAGTGCCATAATAATGGCTTCTTCAAATACCACGCTCAGTAAGTAGCGGCTTTGATAACCCATAGCTCTGAAAGTGGCGTATTCTTTCATATGGGCATTGACATCGGTGGAAAGGACTTGATAGACAATAATTACACCGACTATAAATCCCATTGACACACCCAAGCTGAAGATAAACCCGATTGCAGTATTGGTTTGCCAATAATATTCCTCAAATTTGACAAATTCTTCTTTAGTTAAAACTTTGACATCTTGTTCATTTCCCAGATATTTTTGTAAAGCTATTGCTACTTGTTGCGGATCGTAGCCTGGTTGAACTTGAATTAATCCTAAGTTGACACTCCCGGCTTCTCGTCTGGGAAACATCCGCAAAAAGTTCTGATCACTAGTAATTAAACTGCCATCAGCGATAAAAGAAGCCCCGACTTTAAATAAACCGCTTACGGTAATTGTGCGGCGTTCGATTTCAGTAGTGACTGTTTTACCTTGATCAATTTGAGCGATTACTTCTTGATAATCTCCCCTTGCACCTCGATCAAATAACACGGTATCGGGTAGTTTAATTTTATCCAGTTGGCTATTGACTTCTGGTAAATTAAATGCTGGTACATCTGGATTAAAGCCAATCACCAAAACCATTGTCTCTTTACGAGTTTGGGGATTTTTCCAAGAGATGGTGTTGATGTACATTGGTTCTGCTGACTTTACCCCTGGTACGTCCATTGTTTGGAATAATCGCCGCCGGGTAAATGTGGATAAGTTGGCAATATTACGCGCTTGGGGATTAATTAAAACAATGTCTGCCTCTAAGCTGTTATGCATTCTGGTATTACTACTATATAAGGCAGTTTGGAAGCCTGTTTGCATGAACATCAACAAATCAGCAAAGGCAATACCAGATAATGCGACTAAAAAACGGCTTTTATGGCGGTTGAGTTGTAGCCATCCCAAAGGTGTACGTCGCTGTAATTGTTGAATAAATCCAATCATAATGGTTTTTAAGGATTGGGGAATTGGAATTGGAATTGGAATTGGAAATTGGGGATTGGGGAAGGTAGGGGTCCCCTCTGGGGAACTCGGGGCCCCCTACCTTCCCCAATCCCCTTTCCCCGATCCCTGATCCCCAATCACCGCCTTCACTTGCAAGTTGCTGAATTTAGCTGCTTTTTGGCTAGAGGCTTTGTCTAACTGCACGTGAACTTCTACGACTCTGGCGTCGATGTTGCTGGAGGGATCGCTGTTGATGACGTTTTGTCGCTGGATTTGCCAACCAATTCTTTCTACAGTTGCGTATAATTCACCAGAAATAGAATCACTGTCTAAGCGGACTTTTTGCCCAGGATGCACTTTACTAATATCACTTTGGTAAACTTCTACTACTGCATACATTTGGCCAGTTTGCCCAATTTCGGCGATCCCGTCATCAGATACTAATTCACCAGGACGGGTGTATATTTTGAAAACTTGACCATCTTGGGGCGATCGCACATAAGCTTGTTTTAAGTTGGCTTCTGCTCTTTTGACTGATGCTACGGCTTTATTAACTTCAGCTTGGGCTGCTGCGATATCTGTAGGACGCACTTCGGCGATCCGATTGAGGGTTGCTTTACCTGATTCGATTTGTTTTTGTCCAGATGCTTGGATGCGTGCGAGGTTCGCTTTTGCTTCTGCTATTTGTTCTTGTAAAGATTCTTCAATACGCTTGAGATTTGCTTTTGCTTCTGCTATTTGCTGTTGGGCTGTTTGCAAAGTTAAACGCTTGCTATCTTGGGAAGATGCCGAAATTGCCCCTTCTTGATACAGACTTTGATAACGTTGGTATTCGGCTTGAGCATTATCTAGTTGTGCTTGCAACTGCGCGATTGTTGCTTTTTGTGCTTCTGTTTGTGTGTTTTTTTCTGCCTCTAGACGAGCAATGGTAGCTTGTTGAGCTGTGATTTGTGTTTCTCTTTCTACTTGCAGGCGATCAATCTCTGCTGACTGTGCTGCTATTTCACCTTGCTTTGCGCCTGCTTTGACTTGCAGTAGATTAGCTTCGGCTACTTGCACTGCTTCTTTGGCTTCTTCTAAGGCGGCTGCTAGGCGATCGCGACTGTCTAAAATTGCGACTACTTGCCCTGTTTTGACTGTATCTCCCTCTTTCACCAACAATTGCTCTACCCGACTTCCTTCTGTGGAAGCAGGCGCAGATAGTTTAATTACTTCTCCTTTTGGCTCTAGCCTACCCAAGGCTGTAACTGTTTTTACTTCTGGTATTTGCGCTAGCTGTTGTTGGGCTTTCTGTTGTTCAGCACTCCGGGATTGCTGGATTGCATAAAAACTGATGCTACCTACAGCTAATGTTGCAATTGCTGCGATCGCAATTGAAGGACGAAAAATTGATGGTGGGAGGAAAGAACCCTCTTTGAAGTTTTGTAGCATTGATATCCTCAAAACTAAACTGTTTAGTTTTATGATATTACTAAACTAAACCGAACAGTTTAGTTTTGCAAGTACTATAATAGAAAAAACTAAACTGTATAGTTTAGTCAAATTCCTTGCAGTTTCTTAACAAACACGGCATAGCCTAGATTAGGGAAAAGATTAAGGGTTAAAGGGGAAAGAAAATTTTCATTGCTGATAATCCTGACTTATCCAGAAATCTATTGTTATGTCCGTGTTTCTCTTTTTGAATGTCACTATTTATAGATTTATAGACAATATGTATGGAAAAAATAGGGTATGAGCTGTTGAGGGTGTAAAGATAGAAGGGAGAAAGGTAAAGGCATAAAGGTTAATAACTTGATATTTGTCCCTTTAATCATTGCTATTTCAACCCATATGGTCGTGTGATAAATCACACAACGAGAGCCTGAAAATCTGTTCCCCAATCCCCGATCCCTATTTTCAAACCAGGAGCCACAACGGGGAAATTTCAAAGCCCACATTCCCAAATTGGTACATAGCAGGAATCAGCAAAAAAATGGTACGTGCAAAAGTAAATGAAATGGAGCGTGAGACTTCAGTTGAGAAAGTAGAACAAATTCTTCAAGGAGCAATGCAAGAGTTTCTGATGCATGGCTTCGCTGGTACAAGCATGGATAGAGTTGCATCAGCAGCAGGTGTTTCTAAAGCTACTGTTTACAGCCATTTTGCAGATAAAGAAACATTGTTTAAAGCAATGACTGAGCGGCTAGCTCACAAAAAATATCAGTCGATTTTTGGTAGCGAACCTTTGGAAGGGGAGCCATTGCAAGTTTTGCACCAGATAGGAACTAGAGCTTTAGAGCAGATGAGTACTGACCAAGAACATTGTGCATTTATGCGTGTGTTAATTGGAGAATCTGGCCGTTTTCCAGAATTAGCTCAAGTTTGTGTTAGTTCTATGATCAAACCATCTCTAGAAACTCTCACTCAATATTTAATGTCTTATCCAGAACTGAAAATACGAGATCCAGAGGCAATAGCTAGAATTTTAGTTGGATCTTTAGTACACTTTCATATTACGCAGGAAGTACTGCATGGAGAAAACATTATACCTATGAAAGGCGATCGCATCATTGATACCATCATTGAGTTGATTCAGAAATCCGGTCAATCCACTTGAGTTCTGCTTTTACTATCATTATAAGCTACTCACAAAGAAGGTTTAATGGTTTTCGCAGATGTCTAATTAATATCTATAGCAACTTTAACATTACCTTAAACCCCATTTGGTTATAGATTGGTATGTTCGTTTTGCATGGTTGAATTACCTAGAAACGAATTGATTCATACTACTAATGGGGAGCAATATGAAACTGATGGATGGCGATCGCTTGTTACCAATCCGGTGCAAACGACGGGATTTTCTGTTAGGTGCAGGATTCTTAACTGGATTGGCGGTCGCTAGCCAATGGCGTCCGGTGATAGCACAACTTAAATTTTCTAGCTATCCATTCAGTCTTGGTGTTGCCTCTGGTGATCCATTACCAAATAGTGTAGTGTTATGGACACGTCTAGCGATCGATCCACTCAATGGCGGTGGAATGCGACCAGAAAACATTGTAGTGCGGTGGTCGGTTGCCCTTGATGAAAACATGACCAAGATTGTACGAAATGGGCAAACCTTGGCAACTCCTGAATTAGCACACTCGGTACACGTTGATGTACGTGGATTAGAGCCTGAGCGTTGGTATTGGTATCAATTTAGAGTGGGTAATGAAGTTAGCCCGATTGGACGAACACGCACAGCGCCAGCATTGAATACTTCTATCTCACAACTTAAGTTTGCTTTTGCCTCTTGCCAAGATTGGCAAAATGGCTATTACACAGCTTACAAGCACATGGCGGATGAAGAACTCGATCTAGTGGTGCATTTGGGTGACTATATTTATGAGTATGGAGCAGAACCTGATAAACCACGCCAGCATATTGGTTCTGAAATTGTCACTTTAGAAGACTACCGCAACCGTCACGCCCAGTACAAAACCGACCGAAATCTGCAAGCAGTTCATGCTAGGTTTCCTTGGATTGTTACGTGGGACGATCATGAAGTGGAAAATAACTATGCTGGTTTGATACCAGAAGAAAATCAAAGTCAGGAAGCATTTATAACTCGGCGGGCTTATGCCTATCAAGCTTACTACGAACATATGCCGTTACGCCGCTTTTCCCTACCTAATGGACCCGACATGCAGCTTTATCGGCGGTTTACCTTTGGTGATCTAGCTGAATTTAATGTCTTAGATACCCGTCAGTATCGCACTGTTCAACCTTGTAATGACGGACTCAAGCCCCGTTGCGCTCAAGCTTTTGATCGAGAAGCTACAATGACAGGCAAAGAACAAGAGCAATGGCTGCTAAAAGGTTTAGATCAATCCTCAGCACGCTGGAATGTGATTGCTCAACAAGTTATCTTTGCTGAATACGATTTTGATCCCCGTCCAGATTCAGGAGTATTCAACATGGATCAGTGGGATGGTTACGTAGCTGCACGGAATCGCATTTTAAATTTTTTGGCTCAACGTCAACCTTCTAACCCAGTGGTGATTACTGGAGATATTCATTCTAGTTGGGTATATGACCTCAAAATGGACTTCAAAAATCCCGATTCAGCCACAGTCGGGACTGAGTTCGTGGGAACCTCAATCACATCAGATTTTTCCACCGATTTCATCCCTCCGATCAAAGCTGCTTTAGGTGACAATCCCCACACTAAATTTTTTGATGGTGCTTATCGAGGCTATGTGCGTTGCAACCTCACACGCGATCGCTGGCAAAGTGATTACCGCGTTGTATCAACAATTACTGATGAAAATGCCTCTGTCAGTACCTTAGCTTCGTTTGTAGTTGAAAACGGTAAACCAGGCGCACAAAAAATTTAACTGTCATTGGGAACAAAAGCTTTAACAGAATCAACAAACGCTGACACGAAAATCACAAATGGGTTCATCAATATAACATTTGGGTTCCTCAAAATCATTATTGTGTTACGAAAAGTAAACAAGCCTAAAAGCCTTACCAATGATCAATGACCAATGACAAATGACAAATGACGACCTCAACTAGTTAGCTTTATTTGTGCGGACTACTTTCTTCAAAATTAGCGATAATGTGAAGATATGTTGAAAAGGCTGCTTTGATTAGGCTTTTATGTCTGAACCTGCAATTAAAATTACAGTCAAGTTATTCGCTGCTTACCAAGAAGCTTATGGAGTACCAGAACTAGTACTGGAGTTTCCGAAAAATACACCAGTTGTTGCAGTATGCGATCGCCTAATTACCGAACATCCAGAACTGAGTCAGTGGCGAGATGTCACCAGATTTGGAGTTAACTTGATATTTGTTGAACCCGATACTATCTTGCAAGAGGGTGATGAGGTGGTATTAATTCCTCCAGTGAGTGGTGGTTAACTACACTGCCACCACACCAACTTGGCGCAAAATAAAGAACAGGATGGAGTTGATAATGCTCAGAGCGATCGCTCCTATAATGGCGCTAGCAATTCCCCAACGCAGTCGAAATCCTTCTACTAGCCAAGCTGCTAAACCAAATACAATAATGCTGCCGATCAAAGGAATTAACCCTAAACTGATAACGGCGCTAGTGGTTCTAAACCAAGTAGGGAAAAGACTCCAGAAGCCATTAAAAGCACCGATAATTGCTCCTGAAATCAGAGCAATCCAGGGACTGTCTATCTCAACACCTGTAGGTAGCTTTGAGATAATTAACAAACTAATTGCAATTACTACAACAGAAATGATAAAACCAGCCATTGATACACCTCAGTATAAAATTGGGATTATCAACTGTAGACTTCGTAGCGTTAGTTAAGCAAAAGGATAAAAGTCATCCTCTAACAGGATTTTGGATTTTGGATTGACCCCCTAGCCCCCATTCCCACAATTTGGGGGAATGGGAGAGGGACTTGTACCATCAAGGAATGATTGATTATGAGCGATCGCCATTAGCACAGAAATTATTTTTTCACCTTTATAGTATTGTTTCAAGGGCAAATAAGCTAGTTAAGTAAATTAATTTATTTTTTGTATTCAGAGTTTTTGTTTTCTCTCTAGGATTTATAAATTATTCGTGAACACCAAGATCATCGATTTATTCAATAAATCAATGATCTGGCCTCTTAATTTTCAATTCCGCAGCGATCGCTATTGCTCTTAACTAGCACATTTTATAACCCTTATATAGCAAAGCTTTTAGCCTTCCATCGAGAAATGTGCTAGTTTCGTTCGTTGCGGGAGCGGAAAAAGCGCCCTTGAGCGCTCATATCTTGTACCTACCCCATATCCCGCCAGAGAATAAATTTCTTTGGCTGCAATAGCAATTTAAATTAAGGATTTGTAGTAAGAATGCGCGTGCTTAAAAAATAAGGACTTAAGTCCTTACTACAAACTTAAACTTGACACAGTACTAGTTGCTAGGTAAGTTTGAAAAATTGGGATGCTCGTTTCAGCTAACCCATACCCAAAATACAACCACTGCGAGGAGGAACATTTAAGATTAATTGTTTCGTTTCTCCCTGATTGTGCCACTCAATCTCAGCATTACCATATAAAAGTTTGTTGGGTTGGCTATGCAAGTTAATATCTATATTCGCATTTGCCGATGCAGTACCAGAATTGATTGCTACTATGATTTCCTTCTGATTTAAACTACGGGCAAATACGTAAATTTGACCAAAAGCATGTAAAACTTGGTAATTTCCTATACGCAAGCAGGGATAAGCATGGCGGAGGGTAATTAATTGGCGGTGCGTGTCGAGAATTTCTCGATTCCAATCTGCTTCAAGAGGAAAACCACGCCGAGAATCGGGATCAAGACGACCTGGTAAACCCACTTCATCACCATAATAGATACTACTAGCACCAGGAAAAGTCAGTAATAGTAGAGTCGCTAATTTGACGCTGGGAATATCTCCTCCAGCAATAGAAATCAACCTAGCAGTATCGTGACTTGCTAGCAAGTTTAATTGAGTGAGTTGAATTTCCCAAGGGTAAAGTTGCAGCAGTTTCTGGATTTTGGTAGCGTATTCAGCTGCAAATAACGGTGGATACGGATGATAGGAACGATCTTGTACTTGTTCGATATCGACGCGATCGCCTGCGGTAAATGCAATTGTTGGTGCAGCAAATAAATAATTCATCACGCCGTCGAACTGTGTACCATCCAACCATTCGCGAGAATCTCCCCAAACTTCGCCCACAATGTAAGCTTCTGGATTAATTGCTTTGACGCGATCGCGAAACTCTTGCCAAAAACCAGGAGTTTTAATTTCAAACGGTACATCTAACCGCCAACCATCAATGCCAAATTTAATCCAATATTCGGCAATTTCCATGATGTACTCACGTACTTCTGGGTTGTTGTGGTTAAATACTGGTAGCGCCCGATTGTCAGCCCAACTTACATAGTTAGCACTAAATTCGCCGTTGTAGGGAGAAAGAGGCCAGCCCTCAATTTTAAACCAATCCACCCAAGGAGAATAGGGGCCATTTTCCAAAATATCGTGAAAAAAGAAAAAACCACGACTGGAATGATTAAACACTCCATCTAAAACTATTTTGATATTGCGAGCATGGGCTGCATCTAGCAATTCTTTAAAAGCCGGATTACCGCCCAACATCGGATCAACTTGATAATAATCGTGGGTATGATAACGGTGATTACTTGCAGATTGGAAAATCGGTGTAAAGTAAATAGCATTAATTCCCAAATCTTGGATGTAATCTAACTGTTCTAATACACCCCACAAATCTCCTCCTTTATAACCTTGGAGTGTAGGTATAGCATCCCAATCTTCCCAACTCGCATTACGTAACAAGCGCTTGCGTGGTTGCTTGCTTCTGGCAAAGCGATCAGGAAAAATTTGATAGAAAACAGCATGTTTAACCCAGTCTGGTGTGCAAATATCCATGTGTTGCCCTCTTTGTTTCGTTCCCATCGCGATCGTTGCAGATACTGGGTTAATTGTGTCTCACACCTGTGGTAGAAAAATTTTAAACAGGATATGAGATGTCTAAGTCGTCTACATATTTTGTCTACTCAACAAGTTGTCGTTAGATCACAACAAGCTGTAGTAATAACACGATAATTTGACACATATACTCAGAAACTTTCGCACGAAGAATGATCGCACTTCTGTATTTATAAGCGTTGTTATTTGCAGAACATAGATCTCCGACTTTTTGTAAAAGTCGGAGATCTGAGATACATAAATACTATTGATTTGATCAGGGAAATCTAAGGAAATAGTTAAGATATTTAACAGACGGTTATTGTACAAATAAATAAAAATCATTGTGCAAGTAATATTTATATCAATAAATTAGCCAAAGTTACCTATAGATGCTTAACTAAGTATATACTAATCAAATCGTATATATAAGGAAGACTAAGGGTAAATTGCTCTCAAGGAGTTAAAAAAAATATTTATTTACGTAAAAATTTATACTTTTATTTTCTAAAATTTTTTTGATTAAACTCATTTAGACTTAAAAAGATTAAATTTAAACTGTTAATAGATGGCTAATAGAGTTACAATAAACTGGTATAAACCAGTTTTTTTCCCAAGAATAAAAATAATGCAAATCTTAAATTTTGAACAAAATCATCTATTGCGAGATCACACAGCACATTCAGCAACTACTTCTATTCGTGGCATTGTAAAACAACTTGGCGCTTTTTTGACCACGGTCATATATATCACTTTAACCTGTGCGATTTTATATAAGTACTCCTCCACGTAGACTGTGCTGGTATAACTGCGAGTGTAAGATAATTTTGTGTTTGTTATTGAAATTCCCTTGTTGACAAAAGGCTTCAAAAACCAAGGCTAGAGATTTTTTACTATCAAAAATTAGCAAGTATAGGATTGTCTAGTTAGCGCATGGAAAGATCTAAAGCTACACGCAGACGGGGAGTTATGCTAACCTCCGCAGGAATGAAGCGGCTGCAAGCAGCGATTTTAAGAGTGGAAAAAGCAGAGAATAATGGTAATCGCTTCAGTTTAGATCAGTTAAGCGATCGCATTAAAATTTCTACTAAAACGTTGACTCGGTTGTGGTCGTCGAATGCGAGTGTAGATCGCAAAACCCTCAAACTTTGCTTCAACGCCTTTTATTTGGAGTTACGTCGGGAAGATTACACCATCTTCAGTGAACCGAATTACACTGAAACTTTTCCAGGACTACTAACAAATTTAGACAAAAAAGGCATATATGCGTTTGAATTGCCATCGATTAAAGAACTATATGGACATTCTGAATATAGTTGGTCATATCCAGATGGTCCAGTTCCCCTAGATTCTCCCCTATACATTGAACGTCCACCACTTGAGAAACTAGCTTATCAGGAAATTACCCAACCAGGGTGTGTAATCAGGATTCGCTCTCCCAAAAATATGGGTAAAAGCTCTCTGGTGCTGCGGTTGCTTGCTTTCGCACAAAAGCAGCGATATCACACAGTCAAATTAGATTGCCATCAAATCGATTCGCTGTGCATGATTGACTTAAACCACTTTTTCCGTTTTTTTTGCTGGCGTGTAGCAAAAGAATTAGGTATTAATCCAAATATAGATACTTACTGGGACGAAGAAATGGGTAGAAAACTAAGTTGTAGTTTCTACTTTAAGAACTATTTGCTAAAACAAATCAAACGTCCTGTGGTTCTGGTATTAGAGCAAGCAGATCGCTTTTTTGAACATGCAGAACTAGCCCAAGAGTTTTTCACTTTGTTGCGTTCATGGCAAGAGGAAGGACGAAGAGATCCCATCTGGCAAAAACTGAGAATAGTAGTAGTCTACTCTACAGAAGTATGTGTCTCTTTGGATATCAACAGTTCTCCATTTAATATTGGATTACCCTTACGTTTGCCAGAATTTACTGCTGAACAGGTAAAAGAGTTAGCGATAAGACACGGGCTAGACTGGAGTTATGGTGAGGAAGTGACCCGATTGATGTCACTGATAGGAGGACATCCAGCCTTAGTTCGGATTTCTCTGTATAATCTTTGCTCTCAAAAAATTACTCTGGAACAGCTTATACAGGAAGCGATCGCCAACGGTGGTATATACCGCCATCATTTATGGCAACATTGGGCAACCCTACGAGAGCAACCTAGTCTGATGGAGACATATACTAATATTTTGGCGCTTAGGCAAAGTACTTATGTTGATCCTATTGAGATTTATAAGCTTGATAGCTTAGGAATGATTTCCTACGAAGGCGATCGCATCAAACCAAGTTGCGAACTTTACCGCGCCTACTTTGAAAAGCAACTCTCTGCAATTAGTTGATCAATTTTTCTTATTCTTGGTCAATGATAACTCAGATTCTGTTTATTTCTACGGATAATTAGGATTAGTTATCCAGCGAAAAATATCGTAGAGATGTTGCATTGCAACGTCTCTACACGTCTTAATACACACAACATCTTATGAAATACCAGGTTGGTGGAAGTCTGCAAGGTAACGATCCCAATTAGTTAGCTTTATTTGTGCCGATCTACTTATTTCGACCTGCGGAATGTGGGTTTTAAGGCAAATTCGGAGCTTGGATTGTGCAATCTCTTGTATCACACTTATGCTCGTAAAGCTGCTGAATATAATGTTCTTGCCAAGTGAGGGGAACTTCTAACAAAGACTGAGTTCCTGTGATTCCTTGCCCCATAAATATTAGGAGGGCAATACAATTTAAAATAATATGAACCTTACGCCAAAAATTGCTTTTATCCTTATAGATTTCTGGCAAAATTGCTAAAGAAAAAATCATCAAGAAAGCAGCAGTTATCCCATAGTAATAGTGGGAGATGTACCACTGGTCAGTTTTACGATAGATACCATCCTGAGAACCTAGCACCACTAAACCGATTCCCGTTAATGTAGCAAATATTGCACGCCAGTTTCGTTCCTTTGCTTTATAGAGTAGAACTATCGAACCAATAGTAGCAGCAAATAATAGTACGATAAAGATAACTTGGAAGCGTGCTTTCGTCCAAATCTGATTGTCTAAAATATTACCAAATATATCATTAGCTAGAGCTAGTATAACAATACCCACTACTGCTCCCGTTAGCCAGCGACCTAACTGAACATGTTCCTGTCCTGCAACTGGGGGAATTTTACTCTTACCCGTTGCTTTAGTTTCAAGTCGGCGCTGACGAGTTTGTAAAGCGCGATTGAGGACGATACCAATTAAAGGGAAAACCACAATTACAGCGATCGCTGGATGCAACAGCAAAATCGCATCTCTGAATTCCATAGCAAACCTCTGTTGTGAAAATAGGGATTGGGGATTTGGGGATTGGGAATAGATTTGTTGGTGGTTAGTGGTTGTTAATTGGTTGTTCACCACTTCTCCACCACCTGAAATTATTTAACTTCGTTAGGTGCAAACGCAGTTATTTTACCTTTCTTAACTGCAACTATCACGTCATAGGTTGCACAATAGACATCTCCGACAACTATCAAAGCCTTTATGTGACTAGCTCTTAGGGTG